>NZ_JBHWZS010000073.1:0-32090 GCF_042728155.1 Streptomyces sp. NPDC060209 | reverse complement strand
CGTGAAATCAGCGGTCGGTCGGCGAGGTCAGGCCGCGAGAGACACCGCGGTGCCCGGTGCGGCTTCGGGGTAGGCCTCGACGACCAGGTTGAGCTGGCGCTGCATGTACCAGACGTTCAGACCGAGAACGAACATCAGCCACATGCTCGTGGCGGGGCTGCACGTCACCGGCAGGCCGGCGGCGCGCTGGGCGTTCGCGATGGCCCTGCCGGTGTTTCGGAAGGAAATCAGCGGGGCGATCACGGTCCAGCCCAGGAAGAGCAGGACCAGCAGGCTGCCTGCCGGCTTCAGGGTCTGGCGCCGGTCGAACTCCTGGAGCTCGTTGTGGATCTTGTAGTACCACACCAGCTGGTAGATGCCGAGGGTTATGAGTGTCAGGCCGAGCCACACGGCGACGGGTCCGCGACGCTTCATCGCGGCGCCGGACAACTGGAGTGCGCCGGAAGCCGTGGGCGCGAGTGCGCCACCGGTCGGGCTCGAAGCGCTCGGGCTGGGCGCAGTGTTGGGCTGGGTGTCGGCCATGTGAGGTGCTCCATCTGCTGGTTCTGGTCTCAGCTGGAGCATCATGGCAGCAAGTGAAGGAGTGGTGAAGGTAATTGGAACGTAAGTGATGACTCTGTCATGTTCTTGTGATGAAGCCCGAGGTGGCGGTCAGCTGCTCGGGCCGGTTCGGGGTGGCCGGATGCTGGGATCGGCATGCTGTGGGTATCGACGTCGAATGGCGCACGTGGTGTCGTTCAGGCATGACGAAGCGGCGCGAACGCCTCTGTCGTGCGGATGACCTCGGTGAGCATGTGCTGGAGCGCGGTCTCGTGGCGTTCGGCAGGTGTGAAGGTCGCGAACTCTTCGAAGTCGGTCTGCAGCGACAGGTGGACCTGAGTGTGAACGGCCGCCAGTTGTACCGCCCCGGCGATATGCCGCAGGTGGTCGATTGCGCGGGCACCGCTGACGTTGCTGCCGTACCCGACGAAACCGGCGGCCTTGTGATTCCACTCGTTGTAGATGAAGTCGATGGCATTCTTCAGCGCGGCCGGGATCGATCGGTTGTATTCGGGCGTGACGAAGACGAACCCGTCGAGCTCGGCGATTTTGGCCGCCCAGGCGCGGGTGTGGTCGTGTTCGTAGTTGCCCATCCGCGGGGATCGCGGCTCGTCGAACAGGGGGAGGTTGTAGTCGGCGATGTCGACGAGTTCGAAGTCTGCGTCCTCCCGGGTACTGGCCGTCTTCGCGATCCATTCAGCGATCTGCGGTCCGACGCGGCCGGGGCGGGTGGTTCCGAGGATGATGCCTATGGTGGTCAAGTGGGTCTCCCGAATGCGATGTTGTCCACGGCGGGTTCAACAGGGTGGTCCGAGTAGCTCGTGCATGTGGTGTGTGTCAGCGAGTTCGACGGTGTGGATCGACGTGATCGCCCCCTTCGCCGGGCCGGCCGTAGCCCGATGCTGATCATTGACGCTCGCGATGACGGGGCGGGTCCTGTTGCCGGCGCCACGATAGCGGGTGGCAGTGTTCCCGTGGTGAGTGACGGTACAGGCGGTTCCCGAAGGGGCGATGCCGCCCATGTCGGCGTACTCCCTTGCGAGTTGGGTGGTCCGGTCGGGGACGGGTTCCTCGTGTGCGGTGTTGTGGTGCTCACCTCGGCGTTCTCCTGCGGTCGCTGTGGCTACGCGCCGCTCGCTCCGCCGGGCTGCCGGCGACGGCCAGGGCGTCGTGCTCCCCTGGCTGTGGTGGGCAGGCTCAGGCCAGCATGTTCTCGATGAGGTCTGCGGCGCGCGAGGTTCCGCCTTCTGCCTGTGCGTCGGTGCGCAGCAGTGCCGAGCGGCGGGCGACTTCCGGGTCGGTGGCCAGGTCGTTCAGGGCTGCTCGGAGGGTGTCGGCGGTGGCTTGGGGGGTGTCGATGCGACGTGCTACGCCCAGTTCAACGAGCCGGTCGGCATTCATGAACTGTTCGGCGCCCTGCGGCACGGCGATCATCGGGACGCCCGCAAGGAGTCCTTCGCCGCAGCCGCCCATGCCGGCGTGGGTGACGAAGGCGTCCGCCCGTTCCAGGATCGCCCGCTGCGGGACCCAGGGGTGTACCTCGACGTTGGGCGGAATGGTGCCGAGTTCCTGCGGGTCGGTGTATTTGCCGATCTGGAGTACGACGTGCCAGCCAGGCAGGTTGCCGTAGGCAGCCAGACACTGGCGGTAGAACTCCGGTTGGCGGGTGAACGCCGAACCCAGGGAGATCAGCAGCACGTTCTCCGCGTCGGCCGGCCGGGTCCAGCTGTCGGTGTCCGCCGTTGTGTCGAAGCACGGACCGACGAAGGTCACCGTGTCGGAGTCGACCTGCTCGGCGTGCGGCTGCATCGCCCGGGTGATCAGGGCGAGGGCCTGCGCGGGGGGTCCTGAGAAGGTGTCCACGTCGGTGGTCGATGCCCCGCAGTCGGCCAGCCACTGTGCGAACTTGGCCCGGTACGCGTCGGCGCCGGGCAGTTTCCGGAGGTGTGCCGCGACGTCCTGGTCGTAGCCGTCCCAGGCCACGAACGTCGGAGAGAGCTGCATGAGGGGCCGGTCCTGTGATTCGGCGAGCGCGCGGGCAGCGTAAGCGCCGATGTCGTACAGATACAGGTCCGCCGGGTCGTGGTCGTAGGCACTGTGCAACTGCGGGAGGGCCTGAACGGCGTCGTCGAGGAAGAGTTCCATCGCGGCGATGGGGTCGTCGGGCCAGTCGTTGTCGGCGACCGGCAGCACCGAGGTGCAGGGGATGAGTTCGGCGCCGGTGGCCGTGATCAGGTCGGTCACGGCCGGGTCGTCGGCATAAATCACCCGATGGCCGCGGGCCACCAGCTCGCGGATGATCGCGAGGCTGGGCAGGACGTGGCTGACGATGGGGATGCCGATCATCGCGATGTGGGCACGGCGGTCGGGCATGGGTGATCTCTCGTTTCGTGAGTGGGGTGGGCGGGACCGAGGTGTATCCGTCGGTGTCACTGCTGAAGGGTGTCCGGGGCAGCTGCTTCCAGCTCGGTGACCGAGCCCGACATGATCGTCCTTATGTGCTCGGTGAGGTGTTCTGGGGGCCAGTCCCACCAGGCCACGGCGAGGAGCCGGGTGACGTCCTGGTCGTCGTAGCGGTTGCGTATGAGCCGGGCCGGGTTGCCGCCCACGATGCCGTAGTCGGGTACGTCGCTGGTGACCACCGCGCCGGAGGCGATGATCGCGCCGTGTCCGATGCGTACGCCGGGCAGGACCGTCGCCCCGTGGCCGAACCAGACGTCGTTGCCGACGACGGTGTCCCCTCGGCCGGGCAGGCCGGTGAGCAGGTCGAAGTGTTCCGACCACGAGCCGCCCATGGTGGGGAAGGGGAAGGTCGAGGGGCCGTCCATGCGGTGGTTGGCGCCGTTCATGATGAACCGCACTCCGGTGCCCAGTGCGCAGAATCTTCCGATGACGAGTCTCTCCGGGCCGTAGTGGTAGAGGACATTTCGTGTCTCGAACGCGGTCGCGTCGTCCGGGTCGTCGTAGTAGGAGTACTCGCCGACTTGGATCAGCGGGGACTTCACCAGGGGCTTGAGCAGCACCACCCGGGCCTGGCCGGGCATCGGGTGCAGCACGGTGGGGTCGGCCGGAACTGGCGGCATCGTGAGTCCGATTCCTTTCTGGAGCGGTGGGGGCTGGTGACTTCAGCTTCCGGCCACGGGGGCTCGGGCGGCGTGCAGGGTCAGGCGGTTGCCCTTCCAGCGGCGTCGGAGCAGCCTGTCGTGGCTGACGAGGACGACGGAGCCGGCGAAACCGGCCAAGGCGGCCTCCAGTTCCCCGGCGAGGGATGGGGACAAGTGGTTGGTGGGCTCGTCGAGCAGCAGAACGTCCGCGGGCCGGCTGACCAGCCGTGCCAGGGCGAGCCGCTGCCGCTGGCCGGTGGAGAGCCGCGCGGTCGGCATCGCGAGCTGTGCACGGCCGAACAGCCCCAGGGCCAAGAGGCCTTCGGCGTGGCTGTCGGCCTCCCCAGCTCGTCCATGGGCGTAGGCGGCCAGAACCGTCTGCTCGGCCGAACCGGGATCGGGGTCCTGCGGGAGATAGCCGATCCGGCCACGCCTGATGACCCGCCCGCGGTCGGGTGCCAGGTCGCCGGCCAGTACGCGCAGCAGGGTGCTCTTGCCCGCGCCGTTCTCACCCGTGATCAGCAGGTGCTCGCCCGCCCGGACCGTAAGATCGATCAAGTCCAGTCTGCCTGCGACGGCGACTGTGCCCGCGCAGAGCACGTCGCCGTTCAGCTGTCCGGCGCGCAGCACAGGGGAGAAGCGCAGAGGCTCCGGCGGGGCCTGGACCGGGTCGGCCAACAGCCGGCGCAGCCGCTCCTCGGCGTTGCGGACCCTGCTGGCCAGGGACTGCTGTACGCGGGTGCCGGCCCGGTTGTACGCCAGCTTGTTGCCGTCCTTCATCGCCCGGCCGGGGGCCACTCGACGAGCGGTACCCGATGCCGAGTCACGCACCCGGTCGACCTCGGTACGCCACCGGTCGTGGCGCTGGGCCCACCGCTTGCGAGCCGCCGCCTTCTCCGCCAGGTAGCCGGCGTAGCCGTTGCCGTACCGGACGACGCCGCGTCGGTCCCCGTCGACCTCCAGCAGAGCCGTGGCGACGTGTTCGAGGAAGCTCCGGTCATGGGAGACGGTCACCGTGGTGCCCCGCCTGGTACGCAGGTGCTCCTCCAGCCACACCAATGCCTCCTCGTCCAGATGGTTCGTCGGCTCGTCCAGCAGCAGTACCTCCGGAGCGGCTGCCAGCACCGCAGCCAGACGCAGCCGGGCCTGTTCGCCGCCGGACAGACCGCCCACGGTCCGGGCACGGCCCACCTGCCGCAGGCCCAGGCCGTGCAGGGCACGTTCCACCCGGGCATCGGCGTCGTAGCCGCCGCGCAGCTCGAAGGCCGATACGGCCTCCCCGTACGCGGCGAGCGCCGACTCGTCCCCGCCTTCCATCGCTGTCTCCAGGCGGCGCATCCGCGCTTCGATCGCGCGAAGATCGCCCAAGGCCTGGTCGATGACCTGCTGGACCGTCGCATCCGGCGGCAGCAGCCCGTCCTGGGCGAGGTAGCCGACTCCGCCGTCGGCCTGCAGGACGACCTCTCCCTGGTCGGGTAGCTCACGCTTGGCGAGCAGCCGCAGCAGGGTGGTCTTGCCGGACCCGTTCTCGCCGACGATTCCGGTGCGCTCGCCCTTGGCGAGCGAGCAGGTCACCGAGTCGAGAACGGGCTTGCCGTCGAAGGACTTGCTGACAGCGAACGCAGTGATCTGGGTAGGCATGCGGGGAACTCCGAAGCAGTCGGGAACGGAACGGTCACCTGGGACCGCAGGGCCGGGAAAACGCTTCGGAAGAACACCGGTCACTCCACTAGTGCGACGACTGTTGCATTAAGATGCTGCCATGATCCAGCCACGCCCAGCAACCGGATTCCCATGACCCACTCGCCGGACCACCCGCCCGAACGCGCCCACCCTGCCGCACCGCCCGTCCGCCGACCGGGCGGCCGTACCTCCCGCATCCGCACACAAGTAATCGACGCGGTGCGCGCCGAACTCGGCGAACACGGCTACGAAGGACTCACGATGGAGGGCGTCGCAGCACGCGCGGGCGTGCACCGAGCCACGGTCTACCGGCGCTGGCAGGACGTCGGCGGCCTGATCGCGGACGTCCTCGATGCCGCCGGCGAGGACGACTGGCAACCTCCGGACACCGGCTCCCTGCGCGGCGACCTGACGGCGTTGAACGACGAGATCCAGGAATCGCTGACCGTGCAACCGTCGATCGCGGAAGCTCTGATGGCCGCTTCGTTCCGCTCCGAACAAGCCGCCCACGCCCAACAGCAGCTCTGGGAGGACCGGTACGCGCGCTGCGAGGCCCTCGTCGAGCGCGCGGTGGAACGCGGCGAACTTCCGCCGCACACGGACGCGCGAGGCCTGCTGATCGCCTCCACCGCACCGCTCTACCACCAGCTGGTACTCCTGCGCACCGCCCCCGATCCGCAGCTGCCCGGCTACGCCGCCGCCACGGCCGCCCTGGCCGCTGCTGCCGGAGCGTTCACCCGTATTGCTCCGGACCCGGAATCCTGACGGTCGGGCATGCACGGACGGTCGGGTTGCGCCTTCCCCGCCGCCTCATCAGCAGTTGCTGAGCAGCCGTCGGCCGACCGGCTCATGGCCCCGGTGTGGCGTCGGCCGGAAGCTGGATCCGCTGGAGCATCCGTTCCATGACGGAGATGGGCAACGCCGGGTTCCTGGCTGCCGCCTGCGCGGTGTCGGTGTCCAGCAGAAGACGGATCAGCACCCGCGCGGGCAGTCCGGGATGCCGGGCAGCCTTGTGGCGCACGCGTTCGTGGGGGTCGTCCAGTAGCCGCACGGCCGACGAGGGTGTCAACCGGGGGTCGGCCACGGCCCGGTCCCGTACTTCCCCATCGTTGTCACGGCTGAACCGCTCGACCATCCCGGCCGTCGACTCCGGGTCGTCCAGGGCCAGTTGTCGTATCCGCGGGTTCGCGTCGTCGGCGTAGCGGAGCAGGTCGCGACGGGGGAAGTTCGGATGCCCGTAGGGGCGGTCAGGCGTGCTGAGGCTGCCGGTCCACCACTGCCACACCCTCAGCAGCATGTCCGCGGGCGCATCGTCGCAGGATTCCGCGAGGAAGAGCTGGACGACGCGGTCTTCGTCTCGGGCGAGGCGTTCGATGACGTCCGGCGGTAGGTGGCGGGCTCGGGCGACGCTCCTGCTTATGAGGGGGTGGGTGGAGGCGGCCAGGCGGCGCATGGCGCCGGGATCGTGGTGCAGCGCCATGACCCAGGCGAGCGGGTGGTGGTGGCTGCGCGGGTCGAAGTCGATGGGGATGTCCGCCCGCTGTTCCTCGGTGAGGTCGGAGCGTCCGGCTGTCCGGGCCGCTCACCGAGCACTCCTGCAAGGTCCCACCGACCGGTGAGCCGCACCCGCGTCCAGCGCCTGGGTGTACACCCCGTCCAGTTGCCGGCGACGTCGATGAGGAATTCGCCGTCCTCGCCGAAGATCCCGTTGTCGGTTGCGAGCCGGTCCCACTGTGCGTTGAGCTCGGCGACCAGGTCGGGCAGGTCCCCCCTCACAGCCACGGTCGGCTCGGCACCGCCCGAGACGACCGGCCGCCACGCGGATCGGGGCGGCAGTACCTCCTCGAACCGCCGGTCCCCGACAACTTCCAGCCCCGCACGCTGCAACAGCTCTATGAGCTTGTCTCTCCCACCCGCCATGGGTACCTATCCTGCCTGACGCGGCTCTCTGTGGTTGAAGAGCGAGGCGGCTGTTCTCGCGCGCGTAACGGGACAGGTCCCCGGCATGCGGGTGCATGAAGGGGCCCACCCGCCGGATGGACCACCTGCCTTATGGGAAGCAACAAGGCGGCACACCGCCTGAAGCGGGGGAGGGGTAGACACACATGGGGACAATGCTGCTGGTGGCGTTGGCCGCCGTGGTCACCGCGACCGTTGTCATGGTCTCGGTACGCGCCGGACGACACGAAGCTCAGGCCGAGAAGGCCCGGCTCGCCGAGGAAGCACAGCGACAGGCGCGCCGGTCGCTGGAGGCGGTCTGGGCGATGGGCGACCGAGAATTCGAGGAGTACATCGCCCAGCTGTGCCGCCGGGACGGCTGCACCGAAGTGAAGCGGGTCGGCGGCTCCGGCGATCTGGGAGCCGACGTGATCGGCCGCCTGCCCGACGGGCGGAAGATCGTCATTCAGGCCAAGCACTATGCGAAGCACCGCACGGTCGGCAGCCGCGACATCCAGACGTTCAACGGCACCGCCCGCGCCGAACACGGCGCCGACGTCCCCGTGTTCGTCGCCTCCTGCGTCTTCACGAAACCGGCCCGCGAATTCGCCGCCCGACAGCACCTGACGCTCATCGACGTCAACCTGCTCGGCTTCTGGAACAACGGCACAACGCTGACCTCCTTCCTGGACCTGGACATCGGCCGCTCCGGCACAAACCGCAAGCTCCACCCCGACCACGACTGACAGGAGCACCCTCATGCCGGACACCGGGAGTCGCACCCATGCCTGGCACATCGAGGACCGGGAGTACCGGCGCCAGGAAGAACGGCGAGGCCGCCGGTTCGCGTACACGAGCCTGGACCCCGTCCGCACCGCGCTGGTCGTGATCGACATGGTGCCGTTCTTCGTCGACGCCAACCCCTACACGCGCGGCATCGTCCCGAACATCCAATCGCTCGCCGATCGCCTGCGTTCCGTCGGCGGAACGGTCGCCTGGGTCCTGCCCGCGCGCACCGACCGGACCCCGGTCGGGGACGAATTCCACGGCCCCGACGCAGCCGAGATGTTCCGAGAATCCGGTGGCACCGGACCTCTCCGGGACCGTCTCTGGCACGAGTTCACCACCAGTGCCGACGACCTGGTGGTGGAGAAGTCCGCCCCCAGCGCGTTCTTCCCCGGCCGCTGCCCGCTCCCCGAACTCCTCCAGGAGAGCGGGATCGAAACGGTTCTGATCACCGGCACGGTCACGAACGTGTGCTGCGAAAGCTCTGCCCGCGACGCCTGGACACTCGGTTACCGAGTCGTCATGGTCGCCGACGCCAACTCCACCGGCCGCGACCAGGACCACAACGCAACCCTGCGCACGGTGTACCGGTCCTTCGGCGATGTCCGGCCCACTGCGGACGTGCTCACCCTTGTCGAAGCAACGGCGCCTTGACCGACTCTCCGCTCGGCCCACCGGCCCACCGGCCCACCGGCCCACCAGCCCACCGGCCCGCTGCTCGCGCGGGGCAAGCCTTGGCGTGGTCGTCGTCGCCGGTGATCTGGACCTGCATCAACGCCTGGGTGAGCAATTGACGATTCAATATTGGTGGAGGTGCGGGATGCAAGTCGCCCTTTCAGGGCGTATGTTGGAAATGCGCTTTCCTTGGCATGACGGAAATCATGCTATGCAGCGCGCGTGGACGCATGAATGGTGCGCGCTGAGTGGGAGCACGCGATGGCGATCTGGCAAGTACAGGTGCCAATGGGTCGAGGGACTCGACCTCGGCGTCGGCGCAGATCCGGCCCCGCAATCCCCATGAATCCTGCAGTAGGGCCCCGGCCACCGATGTGGATCGGGATGGAGGCGCATTCGTCGTCTTCGGCGTACGCAGGATTCCAGAGACTGTGGGGATCGAGCGCCCCCCAGGGGCAATCTGCCGTATGGCCTGAGGTCCGGTCGCCCGGTGCGGCACAACTACTTCCGGTGGCGATCATCGCGGGAGTAATCAACTACATCCGGCGCCGGCACGGTGCTGTCTCGCACGATCAGCTGGCGAATCCCCACCGTGATCCGGCCCCAGGCTGAAAGCAGGGAAGGCTATGCCGACGTTGGCGCCGTTCCCAGGAACGGACTTCTTCCACAAGGGACAACACAGTGCAGTGATCACCGCGATGGGTAAACGCCTGGTGGCGGAGGGGTGCGGGAAGTACCGGACGGGTCCCGATCTCGAGTGGTCCGATGCCGATCAACAGTCGTACGCCGCGTGGCAGCGCAAGCTCAAGTTCAAAGGGGCCGATGCGAACGGAATTCCGGGCAAGGCCTCCTGGGATCAGCTCCACGTCCCGGCGGCGAAACCAAAAGCCTCCGGTGCCCGCGTTGCATCGCCTGTCCCGGGGCGCGGTGTCACGACCCCTCACCGCAGGAAGGGGCCTCACTGGAGCCTCGGCTATCACACCGGCGCGGACTATGCGGCTCCGGAAGGCACACCGTGTGTCGCGGTGCGCAGCGGTTCCATTGCACGCAGCGGAGTCGACCCCAGTTTCGGCAAATTCCTCGTGCTGCGCACCGGCGGTTTCGACTTCTGGTACTGCCACCTGTCCAAGCGGGCGGTGCTCAGCGGTTCTGTGAAGGCCGGCCAGAAGATCGGAGAAGTCGGCACCACCGGAAATTCCACCGGCCCCCATCTCCACTTCGAGAAGCGCCCCGCAGGTGGCGGTTTCGGATCCGACGTGCCCCCCAACTGGTAGCCGGAAATCAAGGGCGCCGTGCATGCTCGCTCAGGATGCGCAAGCGCGGCAAGCGTCCTGATCACGCTGATTGCGCGCACACCGTCGCCGGACGAGACGCTCGACTCCGGTTCGTGCCGGATGCGGTCGGACGGCCTCGGTGAGCTCGCCCCTCGGGTGGCCCCGGACGGTGGCGCGCACCGGGCCGGAGAAGGAGCACGACCAGCACACGGCGCTCAACGTCGTTGTTCAGCATCACCCGCAGGACGTCCGCGACAACGTCCAGGAAGCGTGCAGGAGAGTTGCGATGGATCTGTTGCCGATCGAAGTCAAGGTCAACATCGAGGGTGACGTGGCTGCCGCGCTTTCGGCCCTCGGCGGGTCGACCGGCCCGATGAAGACGCGCCGAATCTGGTTCGCCGAGGACCGCAACGGGGTGGCCGAGGGCCGAGTGCCGCTGCTGGACGGCGGCGTGATCGTACGGTTCAGGAGCGGCGGTGGTCCGGACGACCTGACAGTCAAGTTGCGTCCGTGCGCCAGGGAGCAGCTGATCGGCCGGTTCTCCGCCCCGTTCGAAGCGAAGCCGTTCACTTACAAGATCGAGGAGGACTGGTCGGAGCGCCACCGGGTGCTGGCCGCCTCTCTGGTACACGTTCACCCGCCGGGGGTGCTGTCGAACGCGGTAATGCCCGGGGGTGACCCCGCCGCGTCGATCGACGCGGTGCAGGACCAGTTCCTGCGCGTATGCGCGAACGGCGTCAGGCTCGACGGGTTGGTCGCGCTGGGACCGGTCCTCTCGACGAAGGTCGACGACGTTGCACTTGACGACCTGGAAGTGGACCTGGAGAAATGGACGGTTGGCGGCCTGGGCTTCCTGGAGGTCTCGACCCGCGTGAAGCCCGAGGACGAGGACGACGTCGAGAAGTTCATCGCGAGCGCCGAGCGCAAGCAGCGGAGGCTGGAGGATGCCGTGCGGGAGCACGGGGTGGCGCTCTCCGAGCACCCCGAGAGCAAGACTCGACGCGTCCTCACCGCTTTGGCGGGAGCTCGGCAGGGCTGAGGCGGCGGCCCTGCCGCGGTTGCGTTTCCGGCGGCCCGGAAGCCGGGCGCGTTGGGCTTCCGACGTCCACGTGCGGGTGTGGATTCTCCGTGGCTGTCGGTCGGCCTCAGGAGTTCGAGTACTCGGCCGGCGTCACGCCGGGCTGGTGGTGCGGCGTGCGCACGGTCGGCATCGCTGCTTCACCAGTAGGAAGCGAGTCCACGCTTTGCCCCGGTCTCGGATCGGGGTGGACTACGCCAGGTTGGGCCCGGACAGTCAGGCGAGCTGACGGCATCAGCCGCGCCGCCTGTCGCCATCGTGGCCGCCGCCACGACCTCGCCGTGTTCTCACTACTCCGCCCTCCCAGCCCAGCGTTGCGCAACATCCCCTGGGCGCCCCCGCGAGAGCAAGCCGCCGGCGGCCCTACCGCAGCCGAGCGCTGACGGGGCTGCGCCCTCAGGGCACTGCTCAGGCCTGGCCGGTCTCGAAACGACTGACGCGCCCCTCTGGTGTGACCGTGAACCGCCAGGCGGTGCGCATCGAGCCCCAGGTGTCGTTGCGGTAACTGACGACGAGGGCGCGTCCGCCGTCGGACTCGCTCTCGACGTCCATGTGGCCTCTGGAGGAGAAGATCTCCTTCTCGGCCCACTGGGTGACGTCGCGGTCCGAGCCGTCGTCGGACATCGTCGCGCCCGCGGTCAGGCTCTCATGGAAGGCGCCCTGGTCACCCGCGTTGACGGCGTTGACGAAGGCGCGGACAGCGGGGTCGGACAACTGGCTCGGGGCGATCATGAGGGCCTCCTGGGCGGGCATACGGATGCTGCTACGCGATCAGGAAACATCGCAGGCGGAACCCGAGCGCCGATCCTCACCCGTTCGCCGCCGGACGGCGTGTCGGGGCGGTTCCGACCGGCTGCCGACCGCGCGTTCACAGGCCACGGCCATCGGAGATCCCTTGCTGTCCGGCTGCCCGGCCTTGGACTGCCCGGCCTTGGCCTACCCGGCCTTGTCGATGCGGAAGGCACGCCGGTAGGCGGCCGGTGTGGTGCGCAGGGCCTCGTGGAAGCGCCGGCGCAGATTGACGGCCGAGGAGAGGCCGACCCGGCGCGCGATGGTTTCCACGGGCAGGTCCGTCTCCTCCAGCAGCGCCCGGGTGGCCGCGATCCGCCGGTCCAGCAGCCAGCGTCCGGGACTGATGCCCAGCTGCTCGGTGAAGCGCCGGGTCAGCGTTCGGGCCGAGACCTGGGAGCGGACCGCCATATCGGCGACGCTGACCGGCTGGTCCAGCCGCCCGGACAGCCACTCCAGCAGTGGGGCCAGCGTGTCGGCGACCGGTCCCGAGGTCGGCAGTTCGGCGTACTGCAGCTGACAGCCCTCCCGGTGCGGCGGCATTACCAGCTGCCGGGCGACCCGCATCGCGTACGCGGCGCCCTGGTCGGTGCTCACCAGGTGCAGGCAGAGGTCCACGCCTGCTGCCGATCCGGCGCTGGTGGCGACGTCGCCGTGGTCCACGTAGAGCACCGCGGCATCTACTTGGACTTGCGGGAACCGCGTAGCCAGCTCCGTGGCCCGCGCCCAGTGGGTGGCGGCCCGGCGGCCGTCCAGCAGACCCGCGGCGGCGAGCACGAACGCGCCCGAGCAGAGGCCGACGATCCGTGCCCCGCGCCGATGCGCCCGGCGGACCGCCGCGACCACTGTCGAAGGCACCTCGGTGCCGACCGGCTGCTGCCAGCCGGGTACCAGCACGGTGTCCGCCCGCTCCAACGCTTCCAGGCCGGTCGTGACCAGCAGGTCGTAGCCGGCCTGGGTGCGCACCGGGCCGGGGTGTTCGGTGCAGACCTCGAAAGCGTAACGGGCGGGCGTCGACGGGCCGTGGCCGCCGAATACCTCGGCCGCACAGGCCAGTGGGAAGGCAGGCTGCGGGGGCTGCAGCAAGGCCACGATCCGGTGCGGCGACGGGGACTTGGGCAGCGAGCCAAGTGTCATGGCGCGAAAGTACCTCATCATGTCGTTCGGGACACTAGGATCACCGATTGGTCTAGTCCAGCATCTGTGCTGTGACCACCACGCCGACACAGACCCAGACTGCCCGGACTCATCCGCCGACCGCTGGGCCCCCGTTGTGGGACCGGCGCTTCACTCTCTACTTCACGTCTCGTGCGGTCTCGCTGCTCGGCGACGCGATGATGCCGGTGGCTGCCGCGCTCGCGGTCGGCGCACTGTACGGGGTCTCCGGGGTCGGCTTCGTCCTCGGTACCTGGACCGGGACGTTCGTACTGCTGGTCCTGTTCGGCGGGGTGTTTGCCGACCGGTTCGGCGCGCGCCGGATGATGATCGGCGCGGACCTCGTCCGGGTGCTTACCCAAGGTGTGCTGGCTCTTGCGTTCTTCGCCGGGCCGCCGCCGTTCTGGCTGCTGCTCTCCATGGCGGCACTGGCCGGGGCGGCCGTCGCGATGTTCCTGCCGGGGGCGAACGGGATGGTCCCGCTGGTCGCCCGCGAGCCGCAGCGGGCCAATGCCACGCTCAAGACGGCCGACGCGCTCGCCCACCTGCTCGGCCCGGCCTTGGCGGGACTGCTGATCGCGGTGACCAGCGCCGGGACCGTGTACGCGATCGACGCCGGCACCTTTCTGCTCAGCGCCCTGTGCCTGGCGTTCATCCGGCTCGCCCCGGCCGACATGCCCACGGAGACCCCGACCGGCGCCGACTCCTCTGCGCGCAGGAGCAGTTCACTCCGCCGTGACCTGCGTCAGGGCTGGCAGGAGTTCCGCGCACGCACCTGGATGTGGGCGGTGATCCTGATCTGGGTGGGCTACGGCGTGCTGCTCTTCGGCCCGCTGGTGCCGCTCAGTTCGGCGCTGGTCGGTGCCCGGCTCGGCCCGAACGCCTACGGCCTGGCGGTTTCCTTCCTCGGCGTCGGCACGGTGCTCGGCGGCTTGCTGGCAATGCGGCTGCGCCCGGCCCGGCCGCTGGCCGCAGGCACGGTGGCAATGGCGCTGTACACCGCGCTCCCGCTCTGCGTGGCGCTGGACGCCGGCCTGCCGGTGCTGCTGACGGGCCACGTGATCGGTGGTGGTGCCTTGGCGTTCTGGTCGGTGATGTGGGCGACCAGCGTGCAGACCCACACCCCACCCGCAGTGCTCAACCGGGTCACCGCGTACGAGCTGGCCGGCTCGGTGTCCGGGATCGCGCTCGGCCAGATACTGGCGGGGCCGGCCACCACGCTGGCCTCCCCGGGGCGGCTGCTGCTGGTGTCGGCGGGTGCCTGCCTGGCGGGCTGCGTGGCGCTGTTCGCGACCCCGGCGATCCGTACCCTGCGCCGCGCCGCTCCCACGGACGGCATCAAGCCCGGGGCGCCGGGCGGCCCGCCCGAAGAATGAGCGGACCTCCCGGCCGAGGATGCCGCGTCAGGCTGTCCTGATCGCCGGGTCGGAGACGCCTGGGGTGCCGGTTTCCACGTGACCGGCGAAGCGGCGCAGGAAGGTGGCGTCGCCGTCGGAGACGACCTTGACGTCGTACCAGCGCGCTGTGACGCGCAGGTCCACCGTGTGGGTGACGGTCGCGCCGGGGTTGACCTTGAAGGTCTGAGCCGCTCCGCCGTAGGCGTTGGTCACCGTCAGGTTGACCGGGGCCGTGGCGGAGTTGGTCATGCTGAGCGTCAGATTGCCGCTGGCCGCCACGTGGCGGGCGGTGACCTCGGGCCCGGTCTTCTTCGCCGGGCCCTGCCAGGCGCGCAGGAAGCCGTTCGGGCCCCAGACCGTGAGATTGATCTGGTTGCCGGTGGAACTGCTGGTGCTCCAGGTGTCCGAGAGGGTCTTGCCCGCTTCGACGGTGTAGGGCCAGGGGCCGTCCGTGCGGTTGCCCGAGGTGCTGTGGAAGTGGGCGCCCAGGGTGGGGCCGCCCGCGAAGGTCAGGGTGAACTTGCCGGTGGAGACGGTGGCCAGGCCGTCCACGTACGGGCTGTAGCCGAGGGCGCGGGTCGGCTTGGAGCCCGTCTCCTGCTTGGGGAGGGTGCCGGTGGCCGGCGGGGTCGGGTGGTAGGACGGATGGCGGTTCTTGTCCGGTGGCACGTATCCGGCCGTGGAGGGCAGGGCTGCGGGGGCTGCGTCCGCGCGGGCGAACGCGAAGGCCGAGGTCAGGTCTCCGCAGACGGCGCGTCGCCACGGCGAGATGTTGGGCTCCTGCACTCCGAAGCGCTTCTCCATGAAGCGGATCACCGAGGTGTGGTCGAAGGTCTCGGAGCAGACGTAGCCTCCCTTGCTCCATGGCGAGACCACGATCATCGGCACGCGGGGGCCGAGCCCGTACGGGCCCGCCGTGTAACCCCCGCCGCCCGCGTACAGGTCCTTCGTCACATCCGCCGTGGACAGCCCCCAGGCGGAGGAGGCCGGCGGGTACGGCGGGACGACGTGGTCGAAGAAGCCGTCGTTCTCGTCGTACGTGATGAACAGGGCGGTCTTCGCCCACACGGCCGGGTTCGCCGTGAGCGCGTCCAGGACCTGCGAGATGTACCAGGCGCCGAAGTTCGTGGGCCAGTTCGCGTGCTCGCTGAAGGCTTCGGGGGCGGCGATCCAGGAGACCTTCGGGAGGGTCCCGGCGGCCACGTCCGCGCGCAGCCGGTCGAAGTACGTGCCGCCCGCCTTGACGTCGGTTCCGGTGCGGGCCTTCTCGTACAGGGCACTGCCGGGCTGGGCATTGCGGTAGTTGTTGAAGTACAGCAGGGAGTTGTCGCCGTAGTTGCCGCGGAAGGCGTCGTTGATCCAGCCCCAGGACCCGGCGGCGTCCAGGCCGTCGCCGATGTCCTGGTAGACCTTCCAGGAGACCCCGGCCGACTCCAGCCGCTCGGGGTAGGTCTTCCAGCTGTAGCCGGCCTCCTGGTTGCCGAGGACCGGGCCGCCGCCCGTGCCGTCGTTGCCGGTGTGGCCCGACCACAGGTAGTAGCGGTTGGGGTCGGTGGCCCCGATGAAGGAGCAGTGGTAGGCGTCGCACACGGTGAAGGCGTCGGCGAGGGCGTAGTGGAACGGGATGTCGTTCCGTGTCATGTACGACATGGTCGTGGCCGTCTTGGCCGGCACCCACTTGTCGTACTTGCCGTTGTTGTAGGCCTGGTGGCCGCCGGCCCAGTCGTGGTCGAGCCCTTCCAGGAACTGCATCCCGAGGTCGGCCACCTGCGGGTTGAAGGGCAGGACGTCCTTCGTCCCGTTGGACTGGTGGAACACGGACTTGCCGTTGTCCTGGAGCACCGGTCGGGGGTCCCCGAAGCCTCGCACCCCCTTCATCGCCCCGAAGTAATGGTCGAAGGAACGGTTCTCCTGCATCAGGACGACGATGTGCTCGATGTCCTGGATCGTTCCTGTGCGGCCCTGCGCCGGAATGGCGGCGGCCCTCGCGATGCTCTCGTTCAGCATCGTGAAGGCCGCGGTGCCTCCGGCTATCTGCAGGAACCTGCGGCGGTCGAGCTCTGTCATGGGTGACGACCTCTGGGGTGGTGGGGGGTGCAGGGGCGCCCCAAGGACAGCGGTCCCGGGGTACCGGACGGGGGCGGGTTCGTGACACCACGCCGTACACCTGGAGAACGAAAGCCCTCCCCAGTGGCACGGACCTGCCCACGCCGGCGGCTGGTGGGAGGGTACGGGCAATACGTCCGTGCACAACAGGCCCCGGTGGAAGGCTCTTCGCGCAGGGGCCAGTTCCCGCCACAGTGGTCAACCCGTACGGGCTTCGGTGCGGGTAGTCGTCCTGGCGCGACCGCAGGTGCCGATCCAGCAAGGCCGCCGCGTGACCAACTGGCGACCCCATGAGGTCATAGCATCAGCAGCTGAGCAGGGACGAAGAACTGCCGGACAGGTCGCCCAGGTGCCGGATCGGGCCTCAACGCCGCGCGTGGCGGATCCTCAACCGCCCGAACCCCATGGCCCCGGAGATACGGATCGTCGGCCCGCCGGACGCTGATCGCCGGGAGGGCTTGTAGACAGTGTCTTCCACCCGGTGTTCAGATCCTCGAAGTCGACGATCGCGTCTCGAGGCACCGTGATCTTTGCCCTGCCGGTGCCGAGTTGCAGCTCGATGTCGACCACCGGATGCTCGATGACCGCGCGGGACAGGTCGAGATGCACCCTTCCGAAGGCGGACTGGACCTTGAGGACGCGAGGTATCCGCCATACGCCTCGCCGCTTGATCCGTCCGCCGGCGGCGGCAATCGTGGACGTGGTGCCGGCATTCCTCTCCGGGAGCGAGGCCAGAGCCGGCACGAGCTCGCTGTGCGTCTTGGCGGTGAGGGCCTGATGGAGGCGCTCGTCCATCGCCTCGTGCGAGATGTGCCCTTCGGCGTACGCCTCCTGCAGACGCTGCACGGCCGCTTCGCGGTCATCTTCGCCGATCAGTGAAGACGGGTCTTCTGGCAGAGAGGTCACCGTCTCACTCTAGTGCCGTGCCGACGATCCGAACACGCCAAGGTCCTCAGCGGCCAGGGCAATTGCTCGGGAGGCCGATCGCTCGTCCTCGTCATGGCCTCGATCGCCCGGCCCGGCGAACCCATGCCGTCGAAGTACCAGTTGAGGGAGGGCGGCTGGACCGTCGTGGTGTTCTGTCGATGGATCAGCCAGGACGGGAGGGCTTCCGACGCCGGCAGTGCAGGATGGTGCTGCGCCGGCCCACGAGACCCGTCACCGCCCAAGGGGTCCAGAAGCCGGCCAAGGGCGGAGACCCGTACCTGATCGGCGTGAGCAGCAACGACGCCGGTGTCGAGGTCAACTCAGCGGCGAAGCTGAGCAGTTCGCACAGGGTCCAGGGCGGGTGGTCCTCAAGGAGATCGCCCGCCCCGGTCGGCTTCCCCCGACCAGCCGGGGCTCGCCTTGCCCGGGTCCGCGCCACGGAACGGTCCCGCTGCTCCCGCCTCACCCCTCCGGCCGGATGCGTTCGCGAATCGTTCCTGCGGTGAATGTCCACGCCCGTGCGGGTGAGTGACAGGTATCAGGTGTCGGTCGGGGGTAGTGGTGGCCTGTAGAACGAGGAGGTGCTCAAGAACCTTCCGTGCGGCTTCGGCGCGCCCTCGCGATTCGACCCGCTCACCGCTTCCGCACCCCCACAGGCCGCGCAGGGCCGACAGGTCCTGCGGGCCTCGTAGCAGCTTTTCCCCGTTCAGGGGTGCTGGTTCCCGAGGGCTCAGGCACCCCGCAACGGCGTTCCTCCTGTTCGTTCCGTATCGCTGAGAGGTGTTCGTCATGGGCCGAGGCTTGATCGTCGTGGATGTGCAGAACGACTTCTGTGAGGGAGGCAGCGTCCCCGTCGCGGGCGGCGCACAGATCGCCACCGCGATCGCGGAGCTGGTGGAGCGGACCGCAGGCGGCGACTACCAGTACGTCGTCGCGACCCGGGACCACCACATCGATCCGGGAGGTCACTTCTCCGAGAACCCCGACTACAAGGAGAGCTTTCCCGTCCATTGCGTCGCAGGAGACGAGGGCGGCCAATTCCACCCCAACTTCGCTCCCGCAGTCACCGGCGGCAAGATCGATGCCGTCTTCTTCAAGGGAGCCCACAGCGCCTCCAAGAGCGGCTTCGAAGGCGCCGATGAACAGGGCACGCCCCTGACGGACTGGCTACGCGCCCGTGAGGTGGAAGATGTCGACGTGGTGGGTATCGCCACCGACCACTGCGTGCGCGCGACCGCACTGGACGCCGTCAAGGCAGGGTTCCGCGCCCGCGTACTTCTGGACTACTCGGTCGGCGTGGCCCCTGACACGACAGCGTCGACCCTGGCCGACTTCCGCCAGGCAGGCGTCGCTGTATCTGGCGAGACGCCCGTACCGCGATAGCGGCCGGCTCGTGTGACGCGAGCGCGTCGCATTGCGACACACCCGGTGACAGTGCCTGCGAACCACCTCAGGGCCGGAGCCCTCGTCCCTGGAGTGGTCGGTGTCGCGGATGGCAGGTCGGGTTTGCCGTCCGCCCGTGCCTGAATACGGGAACGTGGCCACGAGTACGTACTCCGGTCGGGCCGTGGGGCGGACAAGGTGGAGGCGGCGTCCAGGCGAGCGGTTCGACCGAGTTACGAGGCAGGGTCAGAGGCTGGCTCTGCCGTGGCTGAAATAGCCGCGGAAGGAGATGTCGGACTTGGGGATGCGGCGTTCGCCGACGAGATACCGACGAACGCCGGTGGCCAGCGAGGACTCGCCGGCTGTCCAGGTGTAGAAGCGGCCGCCGGGAAACTGGGCCTGTTTCATCGCTTGCAGGGCGAGGACGCCAGGTTTCGTGCGGGGATCGCTGCGGGGCAGCCAGTGGATGGTGGTGCCGGGTGGCGCGGTGATCTCGCTACGGATGTCCTCGGGGGCCGGGACTTCGAGGAACACCTCGGCGGGCAGGGTGCCGGCGGAGCGTTCCAGGATGGCGAGGATCGCCGGAAGGGTGCTCTCGTCGCCGACGAGGAGCTGCCATGTGACGCCGGGGACAGGCGCGTAGCTGTATCCCTCGTCGAGGAATGCCACCTTCGCCCCGGGCCGGGCCGTCAGAGCCCACCGGTTCCCGGGGGCGGCGGGCTTCTGCGGATCGCTGCTCTCGTGGAGCGAGACCTCGATGTCGAACGCCGACGACTCCGGCCTGAAGCGCCGGATCGAGTAGGTCCTGACGTGGGGACGTTGTTTGGAGCCCCGCAGGGTGAGTTGGAGGATCCACCGCTCGCTGCTCGGCAGGAAGACGTCGTCATCCTCGGGATCGGCGAAGAAGAGGCGGCCGGACTGGTCGTAACCGGACTGCTCCAGGTACTGGACGTCGTCCCCGCCCAGCGTGACGGACATGAAGTGAGGGCTGATCTGCGCACTGGCCTGAACGGTCAGTGACAGCATCCGCCGTTTCCGAGGGCGTTGGATCCGGGGAGTCATCGCCGGCAGCTTTCGCGGCGGCGTGCCTGGGTGTTGAAGCTCATGAGCCCACTCTCGGCTTCGCCACCGCCGCCGAGCCACCGGTAAACTGTCGTCCTATGCCGAAAGACCGCCAAACCGCAACGCGGCCCTCAGAGTCCGAAGAGGCAACGCTGCAAGGAGCGGCGTGGCTTCCGCACGGCTATCAGCTCGCCCCTCACTCGCACACCCAGGGCCAGCTCGTGTACGCCGCCGCCGGCGCGCTGGCCACGGCGACGGAGCGCGGGACCTGGGTCGCCCCGGCCAACCGGGTCACGTGGACGCCGCCACGCTTCGCCCACTCCCACCGCTTCTACGGCGAGACCGACGTCCGCCTCCTCACCGTCCCGTTCGACCTGTGTGGGGAGCTCGTGGACCACCCCAGCGTGTTCGCGGTGAGCCCTCTGCTGCGCGAGGCGCTCCTTGCGCTCACCGACAGGCCGGAGAGGCGGCCCGGCGCGCAAAGGCGACTACTTGATGTGATCGTGGACGAGCTCGCCGATGCAGCCGAGCAGTCCCTGCATCTGCCCGAAGCCAGCGATGACCGGCTGCGCGCAGCCACCGCTCTCCTGCACGAAGATCCTGCACGGTCCGCCACCCTGGGGGAGCTGGGGCGATCTGTGGGGGCGAGCGAGCGCACCCTGAGCCGCCTGATCCACGCCGAACTCGGCATGAGCTTCCACCGCTGGCGCACCACCCTGCGCATCCATCACGCTCTGGCACACCTCGCCGACGGCAAGTCCGTCACCGGGACCGCGATGTCGTGCGGCTGGTCCAACCCCTCCAGCTTCATCGACGCCTTCACCGAAATCGTGGGCCAGACCCCAGGCCGCTATCAGGCAGACCTGCGTAACGACAGAACGTAGCCGTACCCGGCCCCGACGGCCGGGGCACCTCTGCGGGCTCACTCCACGAGAGTTGGCGGCTTTTCGGCATTCGCTGTCCAATCACCGGTGGTCCGCTGATCGAGCCGGGGCCGCCCGCGCGGAACTGCAGCGACAGTTCACCTCGGACGCCGCGAACAAGCTCTTCGGCGAACTCACCGCCGGAACCAACTGACACCCCAGCAGAGACGCAATTCCTGCCCTGGTCGAAGGTGCCGGCGTCGTCCCGGTCCAGCTCTGTCCCGTTGGGGCCGCCGTACGAGCCACAGGGCACCCGCGACCGGGAATCAACCTGCCGGCCCTGGAGAACGCGACCCTTGCCGCCTCCGCCACCAACGCATCCGCGGTCCCTCTTCCCAGGCCAGGAGTCTCCCCATGACAGCGGGTGGGCACAGCCGGGACCACGCAGGTCAGGCGTTCCACCACTCGTCGTTGGCGCAGCCGACCTCATAGTGCCACCAGCCTTCAGCCTTGCCTCGGGCCAGGAGCGCCTTGATACCGGGGAAGTCCGCCCCCGCGGGAACGGTGAACGCCACCATGGGGAACTCCTCGCTGAAGACCTCTCCTCCGAGCCCGAATGCCGAAAAGCGCCGGTGCACCGCCTGAGGGCTGCGTCCCAGGGGGCCAGTGGGGACGGGCACAACGCGAACCGTGCAGTTACCAGAGGCGCTGACCCGTTCCACAGCCCAGTGGAGCCCCTCGGAGTCGGTCGCGAACCGCACGACGTCGCCCTCAGCCACTCCGTCCTGGAGGAAGGGGGCGTTCTGCAGCCTGGCCGAGTTCTCGCCGAGCTCCGTCGCCCATAGGCCCTCGGTGTCCTGCGGAAGCCATCCCTCGCGAGGAACGAACCGGAACCAGACCTTGATCTTCTCGCCTGCTTCGCCCATGACGGGCATCATGCTGCCTCGTTCGATATCGCTGTGCACCGGGGTGGAGCCAGGCACTGCCGCGACGATCGGACGGCTCCTCCCCGACTGCCCGCGCCCGTGCAGCGCCGCGACCGGAGCGCCACTCGTCCGCCGGCGTACCGGGCCGGCAGCGCCCGGTAGCCGCCCTGCCTCGGTCATGTGCTGTCGCATGGTCCACCGACACTGTGTGCCTGATGTCAGTCAGGGAAGGCGGGCGCACACAGTGCGTGGAGGCCAGTGCCGGGGGCAAGGTGGAAGACATGACGACTACGCTCGGTGCCATTGTTCTCGGTACTCCCGACCCACCCGCGCTGGCCGACTTCTACCGGGCCATGCTGGGCTGGCTGGAAGTCGATCGTCAGCCGGAGTGGGTCCGCCTGAGTGCTCCGGAGCAGGAGCGCCCAGGGCTCAGCTTCCAGTTGGAAACCGATCACACTCCTCCAGTGTGGCCGCAGCGCCCGGGCACTCAGCAGATGCAAGCGCACTTGGACCTACAGGTCGATGACCTGGAGGCCGAGACAGAGCGGGCTTGCGCCCTGGGAGCGACTCTGCAGGAGCACCAGCCGCAGAAGGACGTGCGGGTCCTCCGCGACCCTCACGGCCATCTGTTCTGCCTCTTCCTCCCGGGAGCCTGAACGGGAACCTGCGCCTGGCAGCAGGTCAGCGGCCGGCCTGGGTTCCGCCGCATGCCGGCAGGACCGGGCTGTCGACAGTCCGCGGCGAGCATACGTTCCGGCGGCGTCCGGCCTGTCCCGCCGGTGGAGACATGCTCTGAACAGGCGCCCTGACCGACGGCCGGTCAGTCCGGGGCGATCGTCCGGCTGTGCACGAGCTCGTGCTCCCACCGCCCCCTCGGCTGGGTGTGCAGCCGCCAGTAGTGTTCGGCGATCCTGTCCGGGTCGAAGTCGGTGCCCGGCACGACGGGGCCGTCCACCGTGACGGAGGCCACGTGGACGCCCCGGGGCCCGTACTCCAGGTCGAGCAGGCCGACCAAGGTCCGTACCCCGGCCTTGCCGAGGGAGAGGCTGACGTAGTTCCGCTTCGGCTCGGGCATCCCGCCCGTGACGAGGAACGTACCGCCACCGCGCTCCGCCATTTCCGGTGCGACGTGGACCGCGGCCGTGAGTGCGCCGACGACGTTGACCGCCCAGGCGTCGAGTTGGCCGCGGGCGGGAAGCTCACCTGGCGCGTCGGCCCGGATGATCGCGGCGTTGTACACCACGACGTCGGCCGGACCGAGCTCACCGGCCGCGGTGTCGAGTGCGGCCCGCAACGCGTCTTCGTCGGTGGCGTCCGCCGCCAGCGTGAGGACTCGGCCGCTGCCGTTCGGAATCGTCTCGGCGACCGCTTTCAGCGTCCCCTCGCCGCGCGCGACGAGAGCCACCGGAAGGCCCTCCCGCGCGAACCTGCGCGCAACCGCCGCACCGATTCCCGTACCCGCTCCGACGATTACCGCTCCGGCCATACCGATCTCCCCAACTCGTCCTGCGTTCGGCGACAATGGGGACGCTAGAGCCTCACATCGATGTGAAGGTCAAGTCTGGCGAGGGCCGGCGCCCACGGCCGGAGTCAGGGGGAAGACATGCGGATCGGTGACCTCGCCGAGGCGACCGGGGTGAACAGGCGGCTTCTCCGCTACTACGAGGAGCAGGGGCTGCTCCGTCCTCGACGGCTCGCCAACGGCTACCGCGACTACGACGACGGGGATGTCGCGGCGGTGCGTAGCATCCGCTACCTGCTCGCGGGAGGCCTGCCCACCTCGGCGATCGCACGACTGATGCACTGCGTGCACGCCGAGGACGACCGGCTCGTCCCGTCCGGCTGCAAGGGCATGGTCTCCGGCCTGCAACGAGAACTCGCCCACGTCACCGAGGCGATCGCACGTCTCAGGGCGTCCCAGGAAGCACTCGACTCCATGCTCGCCGCCGCGGTGCGGAAGCTCGGCGAGTGACCGCACGCTCCCGGAGAGAGGCGCGAACAGGCAACCCCCCCCGTGTCGAGTGGTGGGCCGAGTGCGTGACCCGCCGTGGTGAGTTCTCGGGCACTCACCACGGCGGGCAGTCCGAGCGGCTGGCGGCTGCGAGCCTGCTGGTGCTGTGGCTTCCGGAGCGGGATGGGGGACGTCCCGGAAGCCACAGCGGGCCGGCGCCTTCCAGCGGCCGGGCCGGGCCGGGGCTGAGCGCGCAACCGCCGTCACCTTCTCGTCCCGGGCCGGCGCACATGCCGTGACGCGCTGGTGCTGATGCGCGCGTCACCGCGCCAGCCCTGGCCTGAGTCGGGTAAGCCCCGGGCGTCTGCTCCATCGAGGGCATGTCCCTGACCAAGGACTGCACCGCGGTGGAGGTCCGCGACGGTCTGTACGTGGTGCGCTGGACGGGGCCCGACCGCAGGTGGCGGGGGCGAGACTCGCAGTGGCCTTCTGCCATTCTGCTTGCCATGTCCGCACGAAATCGAAGACTGCCCCGGCACCGTGCCTGGCCACTGACCACCACCGACATCAACGAGTGCCTCGGCCCCTACATGACCCGGGTCACGGACCTGCGGTTCCTCACGGGGCATGACAGCGGGACCATCGTCCTGGGAGCAGCGTGGGTCGCTCCGAACCCCGGCAACTACGGCCACGGCACGCACCCGGACATGGTCGGCTTCCGCATAGACGTCCACCCGGTCGGTGCCATCGAACGCGCAGCTAACCGCGCCGTTCTACGGGCGCAGGCCCTCCCGCAACTCCACGAATGGATCAAACAGGCGATCGCTGCCGACGAGACCTGGCAACTGACTCCTCACCAGCACTACTGGCGGCTTACCGACGGCCACCTCACCCACCGCGACGAAGCGTGAACCGAGTCCGGACGACAAGCGCACGCCCCCACACCAGCGTGGGGGAGACAAAGCGCGACGATCGCACCGGGCCGCGGCGCCGCCGAGGTCGACGAGCATGTCGCCCGAGTCCATCGCCCGGGCGGCTCACTGGAAGCTGAGGCGGTGCGGGTGGGCCGGATCGGTCGGGCAGGTGTGCACACGCATCAGACCGCGGCCGAGGTAGACATCAGCCGGGTCAATGACGCGCGGGTCGTTGCCGGCGTCCTGGTCCTCGACCGGCAGCCAGCTGCGGGAGGATCCGTTGAACTCCCACTTGTTCACCGTGAGCAGGGGCGGCATCGCTGCTTCGCACACCCCGCAGTCGACCGGAGTGGGATCGGTCAGGTGCCAGGAGGCGAAGCCTCCGACCTTCCAGCCGGGCGCGATCGACAGATCGCTCATGTAGTCGATCTCTTCCGGTTCCTCGGCCCGGGCCGCGGCCATCGCTGCCGCGTACTCCTCATATGTCGCGTAGCTCTCCGGCGAGGAGGGACCGCCGTCCTCGCCCTCCTCTTCCTCGTCGAGGAGCCCTTCCTCCCACTCGGAGATCTCCTCCTGGAGCTCCTCGTCCAGCAGCCCGAGATACTCGTGTTCCAGGACCTGTTCCGGGTGCACGCCGCACATGGTCGGCACGCATTCTGCGCGGCCCGCCACCGGGGGCTCGGGCTGCGGCGTCAGTACGGCGCCGACATCGGCCGAACGCCGCCATTTCAGTACGACGTCGATCGTGCGGTCCGCCCCGTGCACCTCGAAGGGGCACCAGAAGACCTGCAGCAGGTCGTGGCCCTCCGGCCCCACGAGATCCGGAACCTCCCGTGCGTACAGCTGGGCGACGGCCAGCATCGGCAACGGGTCGTCGTCCCGGAGGTGCGGGACGTGGTTGCCCCGCTTCATGCCGTCCAGCAGGCGCCGTTCGTCCTCGGTGCGCTCTCGCCCCCGGGCGTCCTCCTCGATCCGACGGCGCAGCCGCACGTCGGAGAGGCGGTGGCCCGTGCCCTTCGGGTGTATGGCCGTGCACACCGGCCACGGTTCGTCGGCCGGCCACAGGAGAGGGCCCGCCACCGAACTTTCCTGTGCCCCGGGAGAGCCGTGTCGGGGGTGCAGCCGGGTGGTTGTGCGCCGGTGGGCCGCAAGGTCAGGGAAAGCCGCTTCTACGTCGAGGGGACGTGGCGGGGTGGTGCGGGTCATGAGAAAGCCTTCCAAGTAAGTTCGGTGGCGATGTTGCACAGCGGTCCGGTCACCGGCGGCGGGGTTCTCCAGGGCGTGCGTAAAGGTGTAGCCCACGATCGCCGCGACGGCCGGGGCGGCGAGCGTGGCGACGATCTCCTCGACGGCGGCCTCTGTCATCTTCTTCAGGATGCGCCTGAACGCGATACGGGTGGCCGGTGGCCGCAATCTTCGCTCCGGCCAGAAGCGTCGACAGACGGGCGGTCACCGGCGCGAACCCGAGCATGACACTCACTACGGCGCAGAGGTGGGCCAGTTCACGAACGGCCACCGAAGCGTCCCGCCCCGCGCCGTGGGCCCCCGCCACCCGGATGCCACGTTCGCCGATCGCGTCATTCGGCTCGGCCTCGCCGAGTAGTCCTCGATCCCATGACGCCACCACAGGCGTCGTCATGACCACCCTTACGGCGACGACGTCCGTGGGCGGCAACTGGCTTCGGGCATTCGGGGACAGGGCCACCACCGGCACTGCCGCATCCGGTGGCGACTACGTCGACGTGCGCTGACCAGCACCCGCGCCGGCGGCCCCGCATGTGCCCCTCAGCTCGAAAGCAGCGATGGTCCCGGCGGCCGACACGGCTGGTTCTCCTCCCTGCCGTGTTCATTTCGTGCCCACGGACATCCATCCGCCACTATGGAAGGAATCATCCGATTTGCCTGGAGGTCTTGCATGCACCGTGACGGCTTTCCTGCCCCGGATTCCGGGCTCCTCCTCACCCACTTCCTGACGGTGGCCGACGTCGCCCGATCTCGCGCCTTCTACACCGACGTCCTCGGCGGTGAGGTGGTGCTCGAGGAGAACCCCTGCACCATCAAGCTCGGCAACGGATGGATCATCATGAACCCGGGTGGCGGCCCCACCCGGGACAAACCAGAGGTCACCCTGCGTCCGCCCACCGACCCGAGCACTGTCAGCAGCTTCATGAACCTCCGCGTCGCTGACATCGAACTGTGTTACCGGGAGTGGAGTGCCAAGGGCGCCGTCTTCCTCACACCACCCATCGATCGCAAGGCCGAAGTGCGGTGCTACATGCGCGACCCGGACGGCTATCTCATCGAAGTAGGGCAGGCCACCGGCATGCAGCACGGCGTCTACGCCGACCCGCCCGCCGGCACGAGCTAGATCCGGTCGCCTCGTTGCCAGGAGGCGCCAGCCCGTTCGGTGTGCTGGACATGCCGGGCACGCCGGCGAGTGACACTTTCGTCTGTACCGGCCTGCGTACGGTGACGATCTTCGCGTGGTACGGGGAGATCCGAGGGCATCCCCGCGAGCCGTGATGAGTCCTGCGACGGCCGGCGGCCGTTGTGTCGAATCTGTTCCCGAGGAGGATTTCTGATGCGCAGCGTGACCTATTCGATGGGCATCTCACTTGACGGCTACATCGTGGGACCGGACGGCGACTTCAACTGGACGGCGCCTGACGATGAGGTCTTTCGCTTCTGGATCGACGAGATTCGAGGGGTCGGCGTCCACCTGTTGGGACGACGGCTGTACGAGACGATGCTGTACTGGGAGACCGCCGACGAGGATCCATCGCTAGACGACTCGATGCGCGAGTGGACCTCGCTCTGGAAGCCGCTCCCCAAGGTGGTGTTCTCCACCACGCTGTCGGCGGTGCAGGGCAATGCCCGCCTTGCCTCCGGCGGCCTGGCCGAGGAGATCGGGCGGTTGCGAGCCGAGCCGGGGGAGGGCGACATCGCGATCGGCGGTGCGACTCTCGCCGCCGAGGCGGCCGCGTCGGGTCTGATCGACGAGTACCAGGCCATGGTCTACCCGGTATTGGTCGGTGGTGGCATTCCGTTCTTTCCCAGGCATGAGCGCCGGGTGGATCTCGAGCTCGTCGAGACGCGCACCTTCAGCTCAAGAGTCGTCTACCTCCGCTACCGCGCGGCGCGCCAGGCCTTGCCCTAGGAGTTGCTCATGTCTCGGGGCGCCCGGTGGCCACCGGCCGGCCATCGGTCAGGAGATGCGCCACGCGAAAGCGTAGGGCTGCGGGAAGCGAGTGATGCGGTGAGCGCGGACGATGACCGCGACGCCTCCGGCGGGGATGTCGTCCCATTGGACCTGTTCGACGTTGTTGGTGCGGTCGAACCCGGCGGACGTGCCCATGTTGCCGTGGCGCTCACGTCCGTCGGCCGTGCGGACGACGAGGTCGAGGTCGTTCTGCAGGGCCGCGCCGGGAGGGTCCGTCCAGACCAGGGTGACTACGAAGGTCGGCTTCCGACCGCCGTCCCGCTCCGGGATCCGTATGCGCAGCCGCTCCTGTTCGCCCTGGTCCAGCGGACCGCCCTCGTGGAATCCCGCACGCTCGTCGTCTCCCGGGAGGACCACCGAGCGGGAGAGGTCGACGCGGCCGAAGCCGGAGTCGTTGTTGGGCGACGGGCCCGCATCCGAGGGATCGTACTGGCCCGGAAGTTCGACCGCGCCGTTGATCAGCATGGCTTTGACGAGCGCCGCGCTCGGCTGGGGGGTGCCGTTGTTCACCAGGGTCTCGCGCAGGACCGCCACGCAACCGGCTACCAGGGGCGTGGCCATGCTGGTGCCGCTCAGGAAGAAGAACTTCGGGTCCGCGGAGGCGCCGAAGGGGTCTCCGGGGGTGCCCGCCGCGGCACGTGACAGCGCGGAGAGGATCGAGGTGCCCGGGCCGACGACGTCCGGCTTGATCCGGCCTTCCCGGGTCGGCCCGCGGTTGCTGAAGGCGGCCATTCCGTCCGGGTTATCTGCTTGCCGATCGTCGCGGATGGGGTTGACGGGGAAGTCCCGACCCCAGAGCTGGCCGTAGGTGGAGCGGATTTCCGGGCGGCCGTTCTCGCTGGCCCCGACGGTGATGCAGTTCTTGGCCGTCCCTTCCGATCCGACGTCCCCCAGATTGACGCGGCCGTCACGGTCCCGGTCGTTGCCGTCGTTTCCCGCCGCGAAGCAGATGACGAGGTCCTGGTTGCGCCAGACCATGTCGTCGATCTCGAACGCGCTTCTGTCGTACGGCAGTCCGGGCACGGTCGAGCCCCAGGAATTGGTGTGCACACGTGCGCCGTCGTTCTCGTAGGGAGGCGTGAAGAGATCGCGTAGGTCCACGGGGATTCCGCCGAGCCTCCCGCGACGGTCCAGGAGCGACTGCAGAACAAGAGTTGCCCGGGGCGCGGTGCCCTGGACGGCTCCGCCCATCGGGGCGGACGCGGCGTCACCGAGCACGGAACCCGCGACGTGGGTGCCGTGCCCGTCGGGGTCGTCCGCCCGGGTGGGCCGGCCGAGGGCGTAGAGGCGGGCGATCCGGCCCGTGAAGGCGCTGTGCACATTCGTGGTGGAGCCCAGGTCGAAGCCGGTGTCGGCCACCGCCACGACCTGACCCTCACCTTGCTGCGGCGTGCCGTCCACGACCACGTCGGCACGCAGGATCGGCCGGGCGACGCTGTTGTACAGACTCCGCTCGGGGACTTCCTCGACCTGCCGCACCTCGTCCATGGACGTGAGCGCGGCCAGGGCTTCCTCCGGCACCTCCACGCGAAGTTTGTCGCGGGCCGGACGCAGGTCGTCGGGGCTGAGCCCGGCCGCCGCAGCGATCCGCTGCCGCACCTCGTACGAGCCCGGGTCGACATCGTCGTGGAGGACGACGTCGACGGTGCGCGTTCCTGGAGCCAGGGCGTCGGCGGGTGCCCGAAGGACCGAGATGTCCGGCCGCAGCCCTTCCCCTCGCAGCGATGGAGCGATCTTGAAACCTTCGAGATACACATCCGCCCACGTGACGAAGGGCAGGTCGCGGACCGCGTCCAGGTCGGACGGCTGGTAACCGCACAGATAAGTGTTCTCCGGCACGTATTCGTGTATCACCGCACCCAACTGCGTCAGTTGTGCCTTCTCCTCGGCAGAGAGCACGTGGTCGGTCTGGACGAGCACGTAGTTGGACCGGGAGGCGTCCTCGGCGATCAGGGAGGCATCGGCCAACTCGCTTCTCTGGGCCAGCGGGTCGACCGTCACCCCGTTGATGGTGATGTGAGCCATGGTTGCGCTCCGAATTCCGAAAGCCCTGCTTCGCAGGGCTTTTCAGGCGATGGTGAGGTCCACGACGACGGGACAGTGGTCGGACGCCTTGGGCTTGTCAGTTCCGACGCCCGGGAACCGCGGCCCGGTGTATCGGGTCGCTCGCAGCGGCATGCCCTTGCGGAGGATTTCGGGCACCGACTCCGCGGACGCCGCCGCTACGGACGCCGAGGGGAGCAGGTAGTCGAGTTGCCGGTACTCCTTGCCCCCCTGGAAGAAGTGGGTCCACTGGTCGGCCTCAGGAAGGCGGGTCACCACGTTCTCAACCTGGTCCCATTCGACGAGGCCGTCGATACCAGAGCTGCCGGCCGGCCCGAGGTAGTCGTTGAGGTCGCCGAGGATGACGAACGGATGGTCTCCGGGCGAGGCGGATCCGAAGCGCCCCGTTACGAGCTCCTTCACCTTCGCGGCCTGGCGCTGCCTCTTCCCTCGGGTTTCTGGGCGCCCGCCCAGCATGGACTTGAAGTGGTTGACGAAGAGCGTCACGGTCGTGCTCTTCGATTCGCTCTCCCTCACCTCGATGTCGACCTCAAGACAGTCCCGCGAGAACAAAGGCGCGGTCGGACTCCCGGGGTCCATCAGGTGCTGGTGCGAACGGATACGGGTGATGGGCAGTTTGGACAGCACGGCGACATCGATGAGGCGTGGATCGTTGCCGTCAACTCCCGCTACGTAGGGGTACTCGGCGCGCCCGCCGAGGGCCTGTGCCCGGAAGTGCTTCAGAGTGTCGACGTTCTCGACCTCCTGGAGAGCGAGAACATCCGCGCGGATCTCACGCACCGCCGCTCCCGTGATCGCCTTCTCGTCGACACCGAACTCCTTGAACTGGGTCTGCTCGACGACCCAGCCGCGTGTGTTTGCGGTCGCGGGGTCGACACCGTCTCTGAACCGCCATCGGGCGAAGAGGTTCTCGACGTTGAACGTCGCAAGTCGCAAAGTGGTGGACATGGGCCCTCCCACGACCGGATCACAGCCCCGGCACCGCCGGAACCAATGGTGGAGGGCATACCCGCACCGGGGGAGCATCCGAGGCCTTGGGCCACCCGCCGGCCCCCGGTCCACGGGCAAGCCCGTGGGTCATAGGACCAGTGTCTGCTCGGCCTGGGGCCGCGGCAACTCAGGGACGTTCCGTCAGCTCAGGTCCGCTGGACTGGATCAGCCTTCAAGAACAGTGGCGCACGACCGGACCCACCGCTCCCAGCCGCGGGTCGTCATCAGCGAGGTGCAGGCCGAAGGCTGCCCGGCCGCGACAACGGCTCCAACCGGTGGCTGAACGCCGAGTGGGCCGAGATCACTTACCGGCTACCGCTCCGACTACGTCCGCCGCGGCGGCCGCTCCACCGTCCGTGTCCACACCGGTGTCGGCCGCGACACCAGCACCGACCTTTGCCAGGCCCCGTAACCAGCTGCGGGACAACTGCTCCGACGAGGACCCTCGACGCCGGCTGGGTCCGCTGCCCGCCGCAGGCCCCACAACTGGTCCGCCCGCTTGTGCGCCTGGAGCCCCGGCGTACTCACGGCTCGAGGCCATCCCCTTGCCGCCGGTTCGGATGTCGAACGTCGTCGCGCTCGCCGAGGCGCCCGTGCTCACGCACGCCCGTGGCTGCAACCCCGGGCAACCGACCTGGAACTGACCGAAATCCTCGCCCACTTCGGACGTTCGGTCGGGGAACTCGACCCCGTCCACACCGCGCTCGTAACCCTCCGAGGCACAGGAGCCCAACTTCTCAGGTCAGTTGCCCCGTGCTGCCGCTGGCAGGCCATCCAGGGAACCAACCCGCCACCATGACCCAACCATCCACAGGCCTTGTCGATGAACTCGCCATAGAGCCTGCGGTCAGCCGGCCCCGGGGCAGCGAGGCCGGGAACGCCCAGGCCGATCGCGTCAGGATCTCCAGCACGTACTCGCCGTCCAACTGCACCACAAATGGGACCACCCATGGCTCGCTCGGCACCGTGATCTTTCGAGGTGGCGCCGACGGACCCTCCCATCACTGTTCCGTGAGTACTGGCAATGCAAGATCACCTGCTGAATCTCGGTCAGTGGCCGCTCCGAGCCGCCGGTCTCCGGCTCCTTGTTGTGGATCCGGTTGGGGATGGCGACGGTCTCGCCCTGCACCTCAACAACCTCGAACGACTCCGCTGGCGCGAGCCTGGCATCCGGCATGACCGCCAAGACGCTCTGCACGGCACCGGCGGGGCCGGCCACGCCCGGTACGGCAGCAGGGCCCGGACCGTGCGTCGCGGTCCGGGCC
>NZ_JBHWZS010000072.1:0-32307 GCF_042728155.1 Streptomyces sp. NPDC060209 | reverse complement strand
GCCACCCGTCAGTCCCGTCCCTCTGTCACACGCCCGTGCGTCAGCGGTCCCGCCTCGGAGAGAACTCAGTAGGCCGAGTCGACGTTGTCGATCGAGCCGTACTTGTCCGCGGCGTAGTTGCACGCGGCCGTGATGTTCGCGACCGGGTCGTAGCTGTCCGTCGACGTACCGTCCACGTGGTAGGCCTGGAAGGTCGGGTCGATGACCTGGAGCAGACCCTTGGACGGGATGCCCGCAGCGGCGTTCGAGTCCCAGTTGTTGATGGCCTGGGGGTTGCCACCGGACTCGCGGATGATGTTGCGGTGGATGCCCTCGTAGGTGCCGGGGATGCCGTGCTCGGCCATGACGGCGAGCGACTCCTTGATCCAGCCGTCGAGGTCGTTCGTGTACGTGGCCGGCTCGGCGGCAGGAGCGGCCTCGGCGGCGGGTGCGCCCTCCGCGGCGATGGAGGTGCTCGTGCGCTCCGAACGGTCGGCGCGGTCGGCGCTCTCGGCACGGTCGGACGAAGCAGAGGCCTTGGATTCGGCCTTCTCGGCCTTGTCCGCCGACTTGCTCTCGGCCTTGGCGTCGACAGTCAGCTTCAGACCCGGGTGAATCAGGTTCGGGTTTCCGCCGACAGCCTTCTGGTTGTCCTCGTACAGAGCCTTCCAGCCACCGCTGACGGAATGCTCACGGGCGATCTTGGCAAGGGTGTCACCCAAGATCACGGAATAGGTCGCGGACTCGGACTTCTGCGCGGCAATTCCCTTGCCGGTCACGGCAGTCGAGGTCGCGGCCTTTTCGACGGCGACCGGCTGGGCCGGGGCCGCGAAGGCGCCGGTCGCGCCGATCACGGGGAGGGCCAGGGCGGCTCCACCCGTGCTCACGGCGATGATGCCGCGGGTCAGCGAACTGGTCCTGGAACGACGGTGCTTACCGTTTTCGGGCATGCTGAATTCCTCTCCGTCGCCTGCGAAGTGAGCTGTCGGGTTCGAGCTGGAGATGCCCGGCCGCATGCGAATGCGACTTCACCCCGAGCCGTTCCGGATACCGGATCGGCGCTTACTTGGGTCCCCCGCTCCTGCCGTACGAGAAGTGGTCGGGTAACCGGACGGCGGCAGGATTCGGCGTTCCGCCCGGATTGATGGTGACCGTAGGCGAGAAATAGGGAAAGGAACAAGCCTGGTTCGGTGATCAGAATTCATTCGCAAGATCAATTCACGGGAATTCATGTAATCCACCCCACACCGCACCACTCATTCTTCTTGGCGCAGCAGGGAACCGGCCGCCACACTCCGGCGTCCGGGACCCATGGAGTGACCCTGGTCACGGAGTCCGATTCGGGCGATTTGCTCCAGCGCGAAGGGGTCCAGGTCACACGAAATGGCCTTTTATGGATTACGGGATTAAATTCGAAAAGCGCCCTAAATCGGGCATAAGGCTCACGGGTCAGGCCCCGGGGCATACCTGGAGCGCCGACGTGGAACCGATCCGCCTATGACTGAAAGCCCGCACGCCTCGACCCCGCGGATCACCGTCCTGCCCGTTCAGCCCGGAGATCCGCCCTTCCGCGTAGTGGAGATCGACGGAGAGGTCATCGGGAACGCGACCGCCATGACGGACGTGCTGATCGCCGCCGCGACGGCCGGGATCCAGGTCCATGACCTCGACGACCCGGCCGCCGTCCGATGGGTGGGCGGCGGCAAGCTCAGCTGGAAGCCGCACTGAGCGGGCCGGAGGGCGACCGGGAGACCACCACCGGTCAGCCGGCTCCGCAGGAGGCGGGGGACGCCGGCGCACCGGCCGCGGTGCGGCTCCGTGCAGGCCGGGTGCTTCGACCGGAGGCCCCCGCTGTCACGCCCCTGGCGGAGGCGTCGTGACGGCCGTGGCCCGCAAGAGATCCAGCGACGTGTCGAGCGCGGCCTCCAGATGCGTGATGCGGCCGGTGGACATCAGGATGGTCACTCCGCCCTGCACCGCGGCGACGAGTGCGGCTGCCGTGCGGTCGGCGTCCAGCCGGGGATCGACCTCGCCGCCTGCCTGCATGAGTCGGACACCGGCACGCAAGGCCTCCTGCCACTGCTCGATCAGTCGGCCGGTGAGCTCCTGCGCGGCGGGGGTGGTGCGCCCCAGCTCGGTGATCAGCACGCCCAGCGGACAGTTGACGCCCTGTTGCTCGTAGCGCCGGACGACCGCGTCGCGCCAGTCCTGCCATGCCTGCCAGGTGCCCAGGTCGCTGAGATGAGGCTCCTGGTCCTCTATGACGCGTTCGGCCTCGCGGGCTGCCACCGCGAGCAGCAGCTCCTCCTTGCCTCCGGGGAAGTAGTGGAAGATCTGGCTCTTGCTGGTCGAGGTACGCGCCCGGACGTCGTCCAGCGTGGTGCCCGCGGCACCCCTGACCCGGATCTCCTCCGCCGCCCCCTCCACGATGCGGCGGCGGGTGGCCGCCCCCTTGGCGGTGAGCCGCGAGGTGGCACTGTTCCCGCTCGGCATGCCGGGACCCCCTCTTCTGGACTTGACGGTCCATTTTATGTGAGTGACCGTGGCACCCGCCACGAGGACCGGGAGCAGAGACAGGAGGAAGAGTTCGATCCCTGCGAGCGTCTTCATCGAGCAACCGGGCGGCCCGGAGGAAATCCGGCTCGCCGAGGAAAACGGATTGCCCCGGGGCCAGGGCTCACGTTGGCTGAGCAGCATGGCTGAACTGCGTACCGATCGCCTCGTCCTGCGCCCGTGGCGCGACTCCGACCTGGAACCGTGGGCGGCGATGAATGCCGACCCGGAGGTTCGAGAGCATCTGGGTGACCTGCTCACCCGCGAACAGAGCGATGCCTCCGTGGCGCGGTTCCAGGCCGAGTTCGACCAGCGCGGCTACGGATGGTGGGCAGTTGAGGTGGAGGCCGCCGGCGGGTTCATCGGCTTCGCAGGCCTGGACGAGGTGGACGACGGCATGCCGTTCACAGGAGTGGAGATCGGCTGGCGGCTCGCCCGCTCGGCCTGGGGCCAGGGCTACGCCACCGAGGCCGCGGTGGCGGTCCTGGCCCACGGCTTCGACACCCTGGAGCTTCCTGAGATCCTCGCTGTCACCACAGCCACCAACCTTCGTTCGCAGGCGGTGATGCGCCGGATCGGCATGACCCGGGACCCTGCCGACGACTTCGACGACCCCACCGAGCCCGAAGGGCCGCTGCGTCCGAACGTGCTGTACCGCGTCGCCCGCAGTACGAGGATCTGACGTTCTCCGCTCAGGTTGTGTCCTGGTGCCCCCTCGCGTCAGTCCTGGACACGGATGGCGAGTGCCGGGCAGACGGCCGCGGCCTGCTGGACATCTTCGGCCCGCGCCGACGGTGGCGCGGGGTCGAGCAGTACGGCGATCCCGTCGTCGTCCTGGTCGAACACATCGTCTGCGGCGACCACGCACTGTCCGGACGCCACGCACTTGTCCTGGTCGAGGGTCACTTTCATGAGCACTCCTTCATGGTCGGTGTCGCTGCGGGGCGGGCTCGGGGCGGGAGGTCACCAGGCCACGGGCAGTTCGTACACGCCGTAGACGGACCCGTCGTGCTTGAACGAAAGCTCCTCCAGGCCGGTGTCAAGACGGAGGGTGGGGACGCGCCGGTAGAGGGTGCTGTAGACGACCTGCAGTTCCATGCGGGCCAGCGGCTGCCCGAGGCACTGGTGCACGCCGAAACCGAAGGCCACGTGGCGCCGTGCGTCCCGTCGGAGGTCGAGCCTGTCGGGGTCGGCGAAGACCTCGGGGTCACGGTTGCCGATGTCGTTGGGCACGATGATCCCCTCGCCGGCCCGGATGACCTCGCCGGCGATCTCGATGTCCTCCAGAGCCACGCGACGGCGGCCCGTGTGGGTGATGTTGAGATAGCGCAGCAGTTCCTCCACGGCGCCGGCGACCGTTTTCGGGTCCTCCGTGTCGCGGAGCAGGGCGAACTGGTCGGGGTGTTCGAGCAGGGCGAGGGTGCCCAGAGCGATCATGTTGGCGGTGGTCTCGTGTCCGGCGAGCAGCAGGAGTACGCCCATCTCGGCCGCCTCGCGGCGGGACAGCTCGCCCGCCTCGACCCGGGTGCCGAGTCCTGACAGGAGGTCGTCCGCGGGCCGGGCGATCTTGTGGCCCATCAGCTCGTCCAGATATCCGATCAGGTTGCCGTGGGCCGTGCCCCGTTGCTCGGGAGTCGCGCTGCGGCTGATGAGGGTCTTGCTGTTCTCCTGGAAGAAGTCGTGGTCGCTGTACGGCACTCCGAGCAGTTCGCAGATCACGAGCGAGGGAACGGGGAGGGCGAATGCCTGGACGAGGTCGGTCCTCGGGGGCCCGGAGAGCATGTCGTCGATCAGTCCGTCCACGATCCTCTGGACGGCCGGACGCATCGCCTCCACCCGCCTGATCGTGAAGGGGGCGGTCACCATCCGCCGCTGACGGGCGTGTTCCGGGTCGTCCATCAGGATGAAGCTGAAGCTCGAACCCTTCACCGGTGCGGGGCTGGGATATCCGGACCGGGTGATGTCGGAGCTGATCCTCGGGTCGGCGAGGAGGGTGCGCTGATCGGTGTAGCGGGTCACCAGCCAGGGCGTGGACCCGTCCCACAGGCGGACCTTCCTGAGCGCCCCCTGTTCCTGCTCCGCCTTCAGGGCGGGCGGCGGGTCGAACGGGCAGCCCGTCGCCCTGGACATCGGGAATTCCGGGGCCGAGGGCACGTGTGCCCCTTCCCCGCGTACCGTGCTGGTCATCGCTTCCTCACTTCGTCGTGCGGGTGGCTGACGTACCGTCGGCCTCTGTCACGGCGCGGACTGTTCGACGGACGGGCCGGGACCGCCCGTCTCCTGGCGGCGCGGTCGCTCCTGCTGGGGAACACTCCGGCCGAGGACGCCCGTGACCCTGAAACAGAGACGGTCAGCGGCAGGCCGTGACCGGTGCCGTCCAGAGCCCGACGACTGCGTCGATCAGGCCGGTGGCGGTGTCGTGCCAGTTCGCGCGAGGCGTGGAGGTGTTATCGGCGAGAGCGCGTTCACGCTCCGCGCAGGTGTGAAGGATCAGGTTGCGCGACATGGCGGCCCGCTCGACATGGACGTCGGGAGGCAGGTCGGGCAGGCACCGGTTGAGCCCTTCGAGGGTCTGTAGCGTCGGCGGGCAGGCGAGCGACTCCTCGGCCATGATGTCCTGCAGCGCCGGGTCGGTCATGACCTGGGCGCAGAACCGTGCGAACCAGGTGGGGCTGCCGAGCGTGTCCAGATGCTCGGTGGTGGGCCGCACCAGGCAGGCCACCCACTCCCCTATGTCCGAGGGGTCCTGGATGCCGGCCAGCCGACGTGCGCGGGCCTCCTCGATCTGCCGGCTGTGCTTCCGGGTGATCGCACGCACCAGGTCGGCCTTCGTACCGAAGTGATAGCCGACCGCGGCGTTGTTGCCCTGTTGTGCGGCCTCGCTGACCCGGCGGTTGGACACCGCGTAGACGCCCCGCTCGGCGAACAGCCGCTCGGCGGCGTGCAGGATCCGCTCCCTGGTCTCGCTGACCTGCTCGGCACGCACGGTGCGTTCCATCCGCCGGCTCCTCGGTCGAAGGCATCTCGGAAGGTCCAGGCAATCCGGCACCACCCAAGCAGTCAAGCGACTGCTTTAAAGATGGCCGAGATGGTCACACGCCCGCCACCGGAGGGTTCCCGGATGCCCGCGACACCCCTGCCACCCGCCGTGATCAGCCCGCGGGCGGCATTGCTTCCGCTTCCGTCCCGGCCGCAGGGCACAACCTGCGGCCTTCGGCGGCCATGACATACAGCTCCGGCGGGGCCCGGAGTTGGCGCGAAGCCACCGGGGCACGCCACCCGTTCGGAGACCAGAGGGAACAAAAGGCCAAGGGTGCGAAGCCGGCCGAACCGGCCCGAGGAGGCACCCTCCGCACAAGACAGAAGGAAGCATCTGCGAGGTGTGGAACGTATGTGCGTTGTAAATGCGAGCGCCTTCAACATATTGTGTCGCACATGCAGTCCTACACCATCGGGCAGGCGGCACGCCTTCTCGGCGTGAGCCCCGACACCGCCCGTCGCTGGGCGGACGCCGGCCGGGTCGCGACCCATCGCGACGAGAGCGGGCGCCGCCTCATCGACGGCCGTGATCTGGCCGCGTTCTCCGTCGAGGTCGCGCAGGCCGGACCGGGCGAGGAAGAGATCCCGTACACCTCGGCGCGCAATGCCTTCCCCGGCATCGTCACCGCGGTGAAGCTCGGTGACGTCGCGGCCCAGGTCGAGATCCAGGCCGGCCCGCACCGCCTCGTGTCCCTGCTGACCCGGGAGGCCGTGGAGGAGCTGGGACTCGAGGTCGGCATGCAGGCCACGGCCCGCGTGAAGTCGACCAGCGTGCACATCGACCGCACCTGACGCGGCACCCGCCGTCGGCAGGCGGCGTCTCATATCGAGGAGTTCTCCTGATGTCCTTCACCCTCACCGGCCGCCGTGGCGGCGCCGCGGTCCTGTCGGCGGCTCTGCTCGCCACCCTGGCCGGGTGCGGCAGCGACGACGACGCCAAGGACTCCGTTGCGCCGAAGACCGAGCTGACCGTGCTGGCCGCCTCGTCGCTGACCGACGTCTTCGCGACCGCCGGTGCGGCGTACGAGAAGGAGAACCCCGGCACGAAGGTCACGTTCTCCTTCGCCGGATCGCAGGAGCTCGCCGCCCAGGTCGGGCAGGGCGCGCCCGCGGACGCGCTGGTCACCGCGGACACCAAGACGATGGACGGGCTGACGTCGGACACCGGCAAGCCGACGGTCATCGCGAAGAACCGCCTGGTCATCGCTACCGGCGAAGGCAATCCCGAGAAGGTCGAGAGCCTCACGGATCTCGCCGATCCCGGGCTCAAGGTGGTCCTGGCCGCACCCGAGGTGCCGGTGGGCCGCTACGGGAAGCAGATCCTGGACGCCCAGAAGATCGACGTGAAGCCGGTCTCCCAGGAACCCAATGTCCGCGCCGTTCTCAGCAAGGTCGAGCTGGGTGAGGCCGATGCCGGCCTCGTCTACAGGACGGATGCCGCCACCGCCACCGACAAGGTCGACGCGATCGACATCCCCGACGCGCAGAACGCGATCGCGTCCTACCCGGCCGCGACACTGAAGTCGTCCAAGAACACCAAGGCCGCAGCCGCCTTCGTGTCCTGGCTTTCCACGCCCGAGGCGCAGAAGATCCTCCAGGACGCGGGCTTCCAGAAGCCGTGACGGCCAGACCGGGCCCGTAGGGAAACGCGATGAAACAGCTCCGCACCCGCCCGTCGGGCCCCCGCACCCCGCTCACCCTGGCGATTCCCGCGCTGCTCGCCGTCGTGTTCCTGATGCTGCCCCTGGCCGGCATCATCGCGCGCACGTCCTGGGGCGAGCTCGGCACGCATCTGACCGGTCCTGGAACCACCCAGGCCCTGAAGCTGTCGCTGCTCGTCTCCGGCTGGGCGCTCGGGCTCTCGCTCGTCCTGGGGGTGCCCCTGGCGTGGCTGCTGGCCCGCGTCGACTTCCCCGGCAAGGTCCTCGTGCGCTCGCTCGTCCTGCTGCCGATGGTCCTGCCGCCCACCGTCGGGGGCGTGGCCCTGCTGCTCGCGTTCGGGCGGCGAGGGCTTCTCGGGCCCTGGCTGGAGGGCACGTTCGGTATCACTCTGCCGTTCCACACCTCGGGAGCGGTCCTTGCCGCGACCTTCGTCGCGATGCCCTTCCTCGTCATCAGCCTCGAAGGTGCCCTGGGCGGACTGCATCCGCGCTACGAGGAGACGGCCGCGTCCCTGGGCGCCTCCCCGGTACGTGTGTTCTTCACCGTGACCCTGCCCATGGTCGCTCCGGGTCTGGCCGCGGGCGCGGCCCTGACGTGGGCACGGGCGCTGGGTGAGTTCGGCGCGACCATCACGTTCGCCGGCAATCTGCCGGGCACCACGCAGACCCTGCCTCTGCAGGTGTACCTACTGCTCCAGGACTCCCCCGAGGCGGCCACATCCGTCTCGCTGCTGCTGCTCGCCATCGCGATGGCGGTGCTGGTCGCCCTGCGCGGACGGTGGGCCGGCACCCCCCGCTCCGCCGCGCCCTCGCGACGCACCGCCGAGGAGCCCGGTCCGGAGCCGCCCGGGGGCGCCCCGGCTGCCCCGGCCGAGCCCTCCGGGAGCTGGCCGCTGCGCGCCGAGGTCACCGGTTTCAACCAGCTCACCCTCGAGGCGGAGCCGGGTACGACGATCGCCGTCGTCGGCCCGAACGGCGCGGGCAAGACGACTCTGCTGCGCGCCCTGCTCGGCCTGACACCGCGCGCCCACGCCGCCCTGCGCCTCGGGGACACCGACACCGGCGGCCTGCCCCCGCACCGGCGGGGCGTCGCGTGGGTCCCGCAGGACGGCGCCCTGTTCCCACACCTCTCCGCACTGGCGAACACCGCCTACGGGCTCCGCGCCCACGGCGTCCCGCGCACCGAGGCCCGGCTCAGCGCCCGGCAGTGGCTCGACCGCCTCGGTGTCGGGCACCTCGCCGCCCGCAAGCCCGCCCAGCTCTCCGGCGGCCAGGCCCAGCGCGTCGCGCTCGCCCGCGCGCTGGCGTCGCGTCCCCGGCTGCTGCTCCTGGACGAGCCGCTCGCCGCTCTGGACCAGACGACCCGCGCGCATGTACGCCACACCCTGCGCACCCACCTCGACGGCTTCGGCGGCGTCTGCCTGATCGTCACGCACGATCCGGTCGAGGCGGTCTCGCTGGCCGACCGCGTCCTCGTGCTCGACGAGGGCCGGGCCTTGCAGGACGCGCCGCCGGGTGAGGTCACCCGCCATCCGCGCTCCCCCTGGGTCGCCCGGATGCTCGGCCGGAACGCCTGGCCGGGCACGGCCACAGCCGAGGGGCTCCTGCTCTCCGGCGGGGGCAGCCTCGTCGCCGCGGAGCCGCTGCCCGCCGGCACACCCGCACTCGCGGTCATCGGCCCCGAAGCCGTCTCCGTACACCGCGAGAGGCCGAGCGGCAGCCCGCGTAACGTCTGGCCGGGTACGGTCCGCGAGATCACCGCCAGCGGCAGCCGGCTGCGTGTCCTGGTCTCCTCCTCGGAGGCACCCGACCTCGTCGCGGAGATCACCCCGCAGGCCGCCGCCGAACTCGGCCTGGCCGACGGGGTGTCGGTCTGGACCAGCGTGAAGGCGACCGAGGCGACCCTCGTCCCGCGGTAGGACTCGTCAGTCCATCAGTCCGGCGGCGACCGTCGCCCCCAGTTCCCAGCACGCCTCTGTGTCGGCCTTGCCGGGCTCGCCGGTGACGGTCACCGCGTCGGCCGTACGACGCCATCCGAGACCCGTCGTGATCGTCTCGATGCCCCGTACGGCTCCGGTGACGTCGTTGCCGCCGTGCACGTAGTAGCCGAAGGGCCGGCCCTTCGTCGCGTCCAGGCACGGGTAGTAGACCTGGTCGAAGAAGTGCTTCAGGGCTCCGGACATGTAACCGAGGTTCGCCGGGGTGCCGAGCAGATAGCCGTCGGCGGCGAGTACGTCGGACGCCGTGGCGGAGAGCGCGGCCCGCCTCACGACCCGTACGCCTTCGATGTCCTCGGTGGTCGCGCCGGAGACGACCGCCTCGAACAGTGCCTGGCAGTTGGGCGAGGGGGTGTGATGCACGATCAGCAGAGTGGCCACACCCCCGAACCCTGCCGCCCCGGCCCGTCGGACGCAAACCGCAACGCCCTGGCGGCGGCCCGGCGCCCTGGGACGCCCAGGGGCCGCCTGTTACCCCGGCCGGGGAACGCGGAGGCACGGGCGCAGGCGCTGCCTCAGTCGGCGGCGCGGAAGCCCCGCAGGCGGAGGCTGTTGCCGACGACGAAGACCGACGAGAAGGCCATGGCCGCTCCCGCGATCATCGGATTGAGCAGGCCGGCCGCGGCGAGCGGCAGGGCTGCCACGTTGTAGGCGAGGGCCCAGAACAGATTCGAGCGGATCGTACCCAGCGTTCTGCGGGAGAGCCGGATCGCGTCGGCGGCCACCCGCAGGTCCCCGCGTACGAGCGTCAGGTCGCCGGCCTCGATGGCGGCGTCCGTGCCGGTCCCCATGGACAGCCCCAGGTCCGCCTGGGCGAGCGCGGCGGCGTCGTTCACACCGTCGCCGACCATGGCGACACTGCGTCCTTGTGCCTGGAGCTTCCTGACGACCTCGGCCTTGTCCTGCGGCATGACCTCGGCGATGACCTCGTCGATACCGACCTGGGCCGCGACGGATTCGGCGACCGCCTTGTTGTCGCCGGTCAGCAGGACGGGCGACAGTCCGAGTGCGCGCAGCCGCCGGACCGCTTCGGCGCTGGTCTCCTTCACGGCGTCGGCGACCTCCAGGACCGCACGCGCCTCTCCGTCCCAGGCCACCGCGATCACGGTCCTCCCTTCCTTCTCGGCCGCGTCCTTGGCGGTCCTGAGCTCCTCGGGAAGCCCGATGGCCCATTCGGCCAGCAGCTTCTCGCGGCCGACGAGCACGGCGTGGCCCTCGACGACGCCCTGGACACCGAGTCCGGGGACGTTGGCGAAATCCTCGGGAGCGGGCAGCGCGCCCACCTTCCCGGCGGCGCCCTCGGCGACGGCCCGGGCTATCGGGTGTTCGGAGGAGTGCTCCAACGCGCCCGCGAGGAGCAGCACTTCGGCCTCGTCCGTGGAACCGGCGGTGTGGACCTTCAGCAGCGTCATACGGCCTGTGGTGACGGTGCCCGTCTTGTCGAGGAGGATCGTGTCGGCCCTGCGGGTGTTCTCCAGGACCTCCGGCCCCTTGATCAGGATGCCGAGCTGGGCCCCGCGTCCGGTACCGACCAGCAGGGCGGTGGGCGTGGCCAGGCCCAGCGCGCAGGGGCAGGCGATGATCAGCACGGCGACGGCCGCGGTGAAGGCTGCGGTGAGTCCGGCGCCGGAGCCGAGCCAGAAGCCGAGTGTCGCCAGCGCCAGCCCGATGACGACCGGTACGAAGACCGCGGAGATCCTGTCGGCCAGGCGCTGGGCGGAGGCCTTGCCGCTCTGGGCCTCTTCCACGAGCGCGGCCATCCGGGCCAGCTGGGTGTCGGCACCGACCCTGGTGGCCTCGACGACCAGACGGCCGCCCGCGTTGAGGGTCGCCCCCGTGACGGAGTCACCGGCGGTCACCTCGATGGGCACCGACTCGCCGGTGAGCATCGAGACGTCGACGGCGGAGGAGCCCTCCACCACCGTCCCGTCCGTGGCGATCTTCTCGCCGGGGCGGACCAGGAAGCGGTCCCCGACCCGCAGAGCCGCCGTGGGCAGGGTGGTCTCCCTGCCCTCGCGCAACACGGTGACCTCCTTGGCGCCCAGCTCCATGAGCGCCTTGAGTGCGGCGCCCGCCTTGCGCTTCGAGCGGGCCTCGAAGTACCGCCCGGCCAGGATGAAGGCGGTGACACCGGCGGCGGCCTCCAGGTAGATGTTTCCCGCCCCGTCGCTTCGGCCGATGGTGAATTCGAAGGGGTGCGTCATGCCCGGCATCCCCGCCGTCCCGAAGAAGAGCGCCCACAACGACCACAGGAACGCGGCCGACGTACCGACCGAGATCAGGGTGTCCATGGTGGCCGCACCGTGCCGGGCATTGGTCCAGGCGGCGCGGTGGAAGGGCCAGGCCGCGTACGTGACGACCGGTGCGGCGAGCGTGAGGGAGAGCCACTGCCAGTACTCGAACTGGAGGGCCGGGATCATCGCCATCGCGACGACCGGCGCGGCCAGCAGGGCCGCGGTGACGAGACGCCGGCGCAAGGACCGCAGCTCGGTATCGGCACGCTCGTCCTCGCCCCGGCCGGCGGTCGGCGCTCCGACTTCGTCGGGCGCTCGACGGGGCGGGGCCGGCCGCCGGGCGGTGTAGCCGGTGGCCTCGACCGTGGCGATCAGGTCGTCCACCGAGATGTCCTCGGCGAAGACGACTCCGGCCTTCTCCGTCGCGTAGTTGACGGTGGCCTCGACCCCCTCCATGCGGTTGAGCTTCTTCTCGATCCGGGCCGCGCACGAAGCGCAGGTCATGCCGCCGATGGCGAGCTCGACCCGGGCAGTGCCGGGAGTGGTGGGAGTCATTTCCTGCTCCTCGTCCGAACGGGACCAGCATACCCCTCACGGGTATCCATTCACCTCCAGATATACCCCCCACCCGTATGCATGGCAAATCCCGCCGGCCGCTTGCGCATACCCCCTGCGGGTATACGCTCAAGGCGTCGGACCATTGCGGGCCCTCCGCGCAGAAGGCACAGGAGCAGGAGCAGGAGCAGCCATGAACCCCGCCGCGAAGATCACCGCGTTCACCGCCGCACTCACGGCGTCCTTCGGCGCCGCCTACGGCATCGGAGTCACCGTCGGCCCCGGGGCCGGCACCGCCGGCTCCCCCGAGCGCTCCGCCCACGCGGAGAGCGCCGCGCCGCACACCGGCGAAAGCCGAACCGGTTCTCCCGCCGGGGGCCTGCAGATCTCCGAGGGCGGTTACGCACTCGACCTCGAGACCCCCCGCATGGAAGCGGGGCAGCAGAGCGAGCTGCGCTTCACCATCCGCGACCGGGCCGGCCGTCCGGTCACGAGGTTTCAACGTGAGCACGACAAGGAACTCCATCTGATCCTCGCCTCGCGCGACCTGGTCACCTATCGCCACCTGCACCCCACCCGAGCGGCCGGCGGCACGTGGAGCATCCCGGTCGATCTGCCCGCGGCGGGCGACTACCGCGTCTTCGCCGACTTCACGCCCGCCGGCAGGAACACCGGCGACCTCACTCTGGGGGCGGATCTGGCCGTGTCCGGTGCCTACAAGGCGGCGGAGCTCCCGAAGCCCGCCCTGACGACCACGGTCGACGGGTACACGGTCTCTCTGAACGGCACCCTGCGCCCCGACGCGCCGGAGCACCTCAGGTTCACCGTGCGGAAGGACGGCCGGCCCGTCACCGACCTGCAGCCCTATCTGGGCGCGTACGGACACCTCGTCGCCCTGCGCGCCGGCGACCTCGCCCATCTCCACGTCCACCCCGACGGCCAACCCGGCGACGGCTCCACGAAGCCCGGGCCGGACGTCTCCTTCACGGCGACCGCGCCCAGCTCCGCCACCTACAGGCTGTTCCTGGACTTCAAGCACGACGGCACCGTCCGGACGGCGTCCTTCACCGTCCCGTCGTCAGCGGCGACCGATACTCCCCGCCCGACGGCGCCCTCGGACGGACACGAGGACGGCCCGTCGGGCGGGCACGAGCGCAGCACGACCGGCGGCGACGAGGCCGGGAGCCACGGGCACTGAGCCCCGCGGCAAGGCACTGCGACCTGGGTCAGAAGCGGTCCGGGGCACGCTCCGGGAGCGGAGATCCGGGAAGCGCGTCCCGCTTCCGGTCCTTCCGTGCCTCCGCGTTCGAGTCAGCTGTCGCCTCGCAGGTCACGTCCTTCGCCGGGAGCTTGCCGGTGAGCAGGTAGTCGGTGACCGTGCCGTCCGTGCACGCGTTGCCGTTCGGGTAGACGCCATGGCCCTCGCCGCCGAGGACGGTGACCATTTTCGAGCCCTTCAGGTCTGCGTGCATGGCCTGACCGCTGGGCAGCGGGGTCTGCGGGTCCCACTCGTTCTGGACGACCAGGGAGCCGACCCTGTTGTTCACCTTGGTTGCCGGTTCCACGGACTTGTCCCAGAACGCACAGGGCTTGATGCTGGACGCGAAGTCACCGAAGAGCGGGTAGCGGGCCTTGTCCTCGACGGCGTCCTGCCGGTAGCTCTCAGGATCGCGGGACCACGCGGCCGAGTTGTCGCCGCACACCACGGCCCAGAAGCTCGCCGTCCCGTTGTCGGACGGCACATCGGCGGCGGCGCCTGCCGTCCCGGTCCTGTCGGAGCCGGCGGACGCCGCGAGCCTCTTCGCCGAGGCGGGCTCGCCGGCCGCGGCCTTCTTCAGCTCCACGACCCCCTCGGTGGCGTACTCCGGGCTGAAGACCGCCCCGCGCATACCGCTCCGGATGTCATCACCGTTGTTCGGCTGCCCGTCCACCTCGATGGGCTTCTCGTCGGCCTGTGCGACCAGGTCCCAGAAGGTCCGGTCGACCTCCTTCGGGGTGTCACCGAGGCCGTACTCGTCCGAACGCCCGGCGGCCCACTCGGTCCACCGGTCGAACGCGGGCTCGGCGCCCTCCGCCCACCACTGGATCATCCCTCGCCAGGCGCGCGCCGGATCGACCGCGCTGTCCAGCACGAACCGGTCGGCCCGGCCCGGGAAGAGCTGGGTGTAGACGGCGCCCAGGTAGGTGCCGTACGAGTAACCCACGTACGAGATCTTCTTCTCACCGAGGATCGCCCGGATCAGGTCCATGTCTCGCGCGGTGTTGCGCGTGGTGATGTGCGGGAGCTCGTCGCCCGCTTCCTCCTTGCACTTGTTCGCGACGTCCCGCGCCCAGGCGACGTCCTTGTCGAACGTCTCCGCCTTGTACGGCCGCAGTACGTTCTCCTCCTCCGGCTCCAGATCGCAGGAAACCGGGCTGCTCTTCCCCACACCGCGCGGGTCGAAGCCGATGAGGTCGTACTTCTGCTGTGCGGACCCGGGGAGCCTCTCCCGCATCCCCATCGGCATGTAGAGCCCCTGCCCCCCGGGGCCGCCGGGGTTGGAGAACAGGACACCGTGCCGCTTGTCAGGTGCGGTGCTCTTGATCCGGGATATGGCCAAGTCGATCCGCTTGCCTCCGGGAACCCGGTAGTCCAGCGGGACCTTGACCGTGGCGCACTCGAACTCCGCCGGAGAGTCGGCTCCGCATCGCTTCCACTGCGGCTTCTGCTTCACATACCGGTCCAGCGCGCCCTTGGCGGCGGACGAGGAGGCGGCCGACGGGGTGGCGGCCTGCGCGGCGGTGGCCGTCGAGGTGGCGAGCGCGGGAGCCAGCATTGCCGTGACACCGACAGCCAACAGGGGCCCGAGACATCGTCTACGCACGTAATCGTTCCTTCCGGTCACACGTTCGGACAGGAACGATCATTCAGGTGGCGTGCGTCGGGAACATCAGCCCAGCGGCACCAACTCCCCTCCGTCTCGGGAGTGATGAGACAGCCATGCATGATCCCCTGGTCGTAGGGGACGGGAGGGAGCTGCCCCGCTGGAAATCGCCCCGGGCGACGCCGGGGACCTGTTCTGCGACATCCTCCGATTCCGGCGAACCAGCCGAAGGGCCGCCCCCTCGCCTCGAGCCCACCGACTCGCGGATGGACCGCCGCCGCGTGACCACGGACCGCCTCGTCCGGTACCCGCCCCCGCCGGGCGGACGTCTGACGGCTGATCATCTGTCGGCTCACACACCGCCCACGCAGGCGTCGGCAAGTACCCCTAGAGCGAGGCGAGTCGGGCCAGCGTCTGCTCCAGCTCCTCGCGCAGCGTGCGGCCGGCCGCGTCGCCGTCCCCCCGCACGACGGCGTCCACCAGCGAGGCATGGCCGTCGTCGCCGTGGTTGGGATCCCCGGAGCGCAGGTCGAGCAGCGCGAGCATGTCGATCAGTCCCCGGCGCAGAGTGGGGACGAATTCGGTGAACAGCGCCGAGAGCACGGGGTTGTGCGCCGTGGCGACCACGGCGGCGTGCAGGGCGATGTCGGCGTCGACGAACGCGGCGTCACCGGCGTCCGCCGCGGCGCGGCGTCCGGCCAGGGCCGCGGTGAGGCCGGCGAGGTCCTCGTCCGTCCGGCGTCGCGCGGCTAGTCGCGCGGCTTCGACCTCGATGCCGATGCGGACCTCGTAGACGTCGGTGACGGCCGCGCGACGCAACTGCGTGGTCCAGTCCTCATCGGGCTCGGCCGCGATGACGAAGACGCCCGCTCCCTGTCGCGCCCGCACCAGCCCTGCCCCGGCGAGTGCGCGCAGCGCCTCACGGACCGTCGACCGCCCGACGCCGAGGGACGCGGCCAGCGTCGTCTCACCCGGCAGTTTCGTGCCCACGGGCCAGGCGCCGCCGACGATCTGTTCGCGCAGATGCTCGGTGGCCTGCTCGACGAGAGGCGAGGGTCTCAGGGGTCCCAGCGACATGTGTGTTCAACTTCCCCGATGAACTCCTCAGGTTGTCTGAGGAGTTGGTTGCGGCTACTGTACCCGGCATGCCGCAGAACGAGCTCCTTCTCCTCGTCCGCCGCTGCGGGGCCTGACATACGACTGACCGGCCCCCCGCAGCGGGTGTCGGGCTGTGCCGGTCACCTGATGGCCGACCGAAAGCGGTTCTTCCCCGCGATGACTTCCTCCTTCGAGACCACGGCGTTCCCCACCCTGCGCACTCCGTCCGGCGACCTCCCGGCGGACGCACCGGCCTGGAACCCCCAGCGCCCGGGCGCGATGCCCCACCACCGCTACCGCCCCGCCCACGACCGGGTGGCGCTGCCCCTGACCGACCGCACCTGGCCCTCGCGCCGTCTCGAGCGGGCCCCTCTGTGGGTGCCCGTGGACCTGCGGGACGGCAACCAGGCGCTGGCCGAACCGATGGACACCGAGCGCAAGCGCCGCATGTTCGATCTCCTCGTCACCATGGGCTTCAAGGAGATCGAGGTCGGCTACCCGTCCGCCAGCCGGACCGACTTCGACTTCGTGCGCCACCTCGCCGAAAGCGGCGCGGTGCCCGACGACGTGACGATCTCCGTGTTCACGGCGGCCCGCCAGGACCTGATCGACCGGACCGTCGACTCCATCGAGGGGCTCCCCCGCACCGTCGTACACCTCTACACCGCCACCGCGCCCGTGTGGCGGGACGTCGTCCTGGGGCGGTCACGCTCCGAAGTCCACGCGCTGATCAGGGATGCCGCCACCCATCTGATGCGGCGTGCCGGGGAACGGCCGGGCGCGGACATCCGGTTCGAGTTCTCCCCGGAGGTCTTCAACCTCACCGAGCCCGACTTCGTCCTGGACGTCTGCAACGGCCTCACCGAGCTGTGGGAGGCGAGCCCGGACCGGCCGGTGATCCACAACCTGCCGGCCACGGTGGAGATCGCCACCCCAAATGTGTACGCCGACCAGATCGAGTACATGCACCGCCACCTGGCGCACCGCGAGTCCGTGATCCTGTCCGTGCACCCGCACAACGACCGCGGCACCGGGGTCGCCTGCGCCGAACTCGCGGTGCTGGCGGGTGCCCAGCGGGTGGAGGGGTGCCTGTTCGGCAACGGCGAGCGCACGGGGAACGTCGACCTGGTCACCCTGGCCCTCAACCTGTACGCGCAGGGGGTCGACCCGATGATCGACTTCTCGGACATCGACGCGGTGCGCGACGTGGTGGAGCACTGCAACCGGCTCCCCGTCCACCCCCGGCACCCCTACGGCGGCGAGCTCGTGCACACGGCGTTCTCCGGCACCCACCAGGACGCCATCGCCAAGGGAATGGCCCACCACGGCGAACAGGCCGCCGAGTCCGGGGTGAGCTCCGCGGAGGCGCCCTGGGCGGTGCCGTACCTGCCCATCGACCCGGGTGACATCGGCCGTACGTACGAGGAGGTCATCCGCATCAACTCCCAGTCGGGCAAGGGGGGAATCGCCCACCTGCTCCGCACCCACCACGGGCTGGACCTGCCGCAGGCGATGCGCCCGGACTTCTCACAGACGGTGCAGCACGTCACGGACAGCACGGGGAGCGAGCTCTCCCACAAGGAGCTGTGGGACCTCTTCCACGCCACGTACATCGCCCCCGCCACGGACGGCCCGCTCACACTGGAGTCCTGGACCACCTCGGAAACCGGTCCGGGTGCGCACGAGTTCGCGTGTGAGCTGCGCGCCGACGGACGGACACTCTCCTTCCGGGGCACCGGAAACGGTCCGCTGTCGGCACTGACGGACGCCCTGCGTTCGGCCGGTGTCACGGTCGACGTACTCGGCTACGCCGAGCATTCCACCGCCACAGGTCCTGGCAGTCCCGCCGCCGCCTACGCCGAGTGCCGCGTGGACGGGGTCACCCGCTGGGGTGCCGGCTGGGACACCTCGGTCCTGGCCGCCTCCGTCCACGCGGTCATGGCCGCCGTCAACCGGGGCGGAGCGGTGACCCGATGACCGGCACTCCCCCGGTGCTCCGTGTGCACGACGTGGACGTCGTGCGCGACGGGAACCCGATTCTGAGCGAGGTGTCGCTGACCGTGCGGGCCGGCGAGCACTGGGCCCTGCTAGGCGCCAACGGCGCCGGCAAGAGCACACTGCTCAGCCTTCTCGGAGCACTCACGCACCCCACCCGCGGCACGGTCGAAGTCCTGGGACACGTGCTGGGACGGGTCGACCTGCGCCAGTTGCGCACGTACGTCGGCCATGTCGACCCGCGCCATGCGCTGCGCTCACCGCTGAAGGTCAGGGACGTCGTCCTGACGGGCCTGACCAACAGCGTCGAGCCCGTGCCACGGTGGAAGCCGACGGCCGATCAGCTGGCCCTGGCCGACGGTCTCATCGGCCTGCTCGGCCTCGCCGGGCGGCGGGAGGCCCGGTGGCCGACCCTGTCCCAGGGCGAGCGGGGACGCGCCCTGATCGCGCGGGCGCTCATGCCGCGGCCACGGCTGCTGCTCCTCGACGAACCGGCGACGGGGCTGGACGTCGCGGGCCGTGAGCAGCTGATCGAACGGATCGACACCCTTCAGCAGAGCTCGCCGGAGCTCGCGTCGGTCCTGGTCACGCACCATCTGGAGGAGCTTCCTCCCGGCACGACGCATGTGATGCTGCTGCGTGACGGCCGGTGCCTGTCCTCGGGTCCCGCCGACGAGGTGCTGACCAGCGGTCAGATCAGCAAGTGCTTCGACCATCCGGTCCGGCTCAGCCGCTTCGAGGGCAGGTGGAGCGTGCGGACGAGCCGCCGGCCCGGCTGACGGGCGCGGACGGCCTCACCCGTCGGCGTCCGGCGCCCCTTCAGGAGCGCTTGCCGCCCACGGCCGCGCGGGTGAGGCCGTCCAGCCACGCCTGGTGGCCGATGAGCATCGGGTTCGGTGTCTGCCCGGCCAGGTCCGCGGCCGGCCGGCCGATCCGGGACTCCTGGGTGAGGATCCGCACCCGGCTGCCGGATACGGCGTGCTGCCCCGCTCGCTGTGCCGGGAACAGCTGGCCTCGGGCGGACTGGCCCTGCTGCACGACCCGGACGAGCCGCCGCTGAACACGCTGTTCCTCGTCCAGCGACCGGGCACCGAGGGCAACCCGGACGTCGCCCGGGTCCGCGACCGCCTCCAGCTCGCCGCCCGCACCTGGTAGCCGCCTCGGCACGAATGGGACGACAGGGCGGGCGGCGCCTCATCACGTCAACGGCTTCGGCCGCTCCCCTCCTCTCCCCTCCTGTCCGTCACCTCTTCCTGTTCCCGTAGCCCGTCACCTCGGCGATCCACGTGACGAAGTCGGCCGCGTCGGTGTTGGCCCCGTGGCCCTGGTCCCAGTAGTAGAGCGCGTCGACGTCGTCGCCCAACTGCTCCAGGCTCGCCGCGAGGTTGGCGACGACTGTGAGGGAGGTGTCGCTGTCCTTGGTGCCGACGCGGATCCACCAGTGCTTGGCACGGCCGGGGTTGCGCTTCTCGACGATGTGGTACATCGGGTTCATCAGCCGGAGCTTCTCGTCGAGGTCACCGTCCAGCCGCGCGCTGCCGCCCTTCTCGTGCCGCAGGCTGTACAGCGTGAAGTGCCTGGCCTGCGCGGTTCCCGTACCGAACAGGTTGTTCTCGCCGGAGGAGAGGTCGAAGGCGTCGAAGGCCGGCGCGTCCTTCTTTCGCGCCCCGACGTGTCCGAGGAAGCCCTCCCAGGTGAAGGTGGCCTTGCCGCCGGACCAGGTGATGAACGGGTTCGCGGTCAGGTAGGCCGAACGGTCCTTGTCCGAGAGGCCCTTGAGGTAGGTGGTCGCCGACGGCCGGAGGTAGGTCTCCAGGAGGTAGTCGTCGAGGTTGCGCACCGTGAGGCTTCCGAAGCCCTTCACCCGCAGCTTGAGGGAGGCCTGGTAGTCGGCGAACGCGGTGGTCAGCTCCTTGGAGACGGTCCGGTCGACGAGCGCGCCGGTGCTCAGCCCGTTGGCGCCCCAGTTCCACTCGTACGCCATGTCGGCGTGCTCCAGATCGGCGATCGGGCACCAGTCGCCGCTGGCGAACACGGCGTCGCTCGCGTCGGCCACACCGAGCTCCTCGAGGTACTTCGCGTACAGGGGACTGTCGCCGGAGGCGCCGAGGAGAGCGGACAGGGCGCCGCCCGCGCTGGTGCCGGAGGTGACGATCCGGTCGGTGTCGCCCGGTATGCGGCCCTTGTTGAAGCGTACGTACCGCACCGCGGCCTTCAGGTCCACGATCGCGGCCGGAGCCGTGCCGTAGTAGGTGCCGTCCCCGTCGGTGAGGGTGCGGCCGCGCGCCCCGGGCTCCACGACGACGTATCCCGCGGCCAGGGCGAGCTGCGCGTTGCTGACCATCTTGCCGACGCCGTCCAGCTGCCCGTTGCCGCCGGACGGCACCTCGCCGGTCCCACCGTCGGACGCAGGGGCACCGGGAGAGGCACTTGCGCCGCCCCCGCCGGGAGGCATGCCGCCGCCCGTTCCGCCGCCGCCCACGCCGGTCGCCTCCGCCACGGACGAGGGCATGTAGCCGCCCACCGAGTTGGCGAAAAGAATGGGGGCGCCGGAGGCGTTCGACTTCTCGCCGTCGATTTCGACGGGAACGCTGACATTCAGGCTCTGGTATTTCTCGTCCACGGGGTGCGCGACGTAGGTGATGGCCTTGTAGAAGTGGTACGTCACCTCCTTGTCGCCGTCGTCCGTGGTGATGGTCGTCGTCAGCTCGGTGAAGTCGTCCTTGTCGAAGACAAGGGAGTCGGCGGCGCCGGAGGACTTCGATCCCGTCGTGCCCGAGGCGTTCGCACTCAGGGCGAAGCCTCCTGCTGCCGCGATCCCGACTGTCGCACCCACGCCCATGACGACGGTCCTGCGCTTCACTGCCCTGTGCTTCACGATCTCTCCCCTTCGCGGCCGCTCCGGCGAGCGGTGACCTGATCTGACGCTCACGGTGGGGCCGCTCCGACACCGTCGGCACCCTGTCCGCAACCTGCGATGCGAACGTAGGTGACCTGAGAGAAAAGTGTCAACAATCTTGCCGACTTTATTGCCCACTTCATTGTGAACACACAGGAATGACAGGTCCGCCCGCACGGAAACGCCTGGCATTCGAGAGCGGAAAACACTCAGGGAATTCTCAGAATCGGGTCCTCGGAATCGGGTCCCGGAATGGGGTTCTCGCAATCGGGCCGGCGGGGACGGCGCCCGCGGATCAGCCGGCCGACGCGGCGGGCCGGATCTCCCCCGACCGGTCCGGCGCCGCCCCTCCTTGCCCCGGCACCCGGAACGAATTGACGGTGTGCCTGACGAATCGGCGGATGCCCATCGTCGTCCGCTCCCTCGGCCAGACCAGCCGCAGGGGCACGGCCGGTCCGTCCTCCAGGCGAATGCTGACGGTTCCCTCGGGCGCGCCGGCGCCGTCCGACGGCGGGGCGGCGAGCGCGGCCGCCTGCCCGAGCCGGACCACCGCCAGCATCTGCAGACCGTCGCTCACCTGCGGTCCCGGCGCCCCCGGCAGCCCGTCCGGCCAGAAGCCCGGGTCGTTGAGCTGAGCGCCCGGGCCCTGCCAGCCGAGGAGTGGTTCGCCGGCGAGGTCGGCGATCCGCAGGGTCTCCATTCCTGCCAGCCGGTGCCGGGCGCCCACCAGCACGCAGACACTTTCGCGGCGCAGCACCACGCTGTTCAGTCCGTGCCCACGCAGAGGGGCGCGGACGAGAGCGATGTCGGCCTCTCCCGACCGCAGTCGGCCGAGCCGGTCGTCGATCGTGCCGACGGCCATCCGGGCCGGGTGCGGGGGGTCGGTTTCGTTGTACGACCGGATCATCCTGTCCAGCAGCGCCGCGTCGCAGCCGGGGCCGGTCACCGTCACCGAGGCCTGCTGCTCGGCCGCCCGGCGTACTCGCGAGGTCACGTTCCCCGCCTGAGCCAGCAGCGACCTGCCCTCTTCGAGCATCGCGTGACCCGCGGCGGTGAGGGTGACGCCTTTCGGGGTACGCAGCAGCAGGGTGGCGCCGACGGTCTTCTCCAGGGCCAGGATCGCCCGGGAGAGCGCGGGCTGCGTCATCGCCAGGCGTTGTGCGGCGCGGGTGAAATTACCCTCCTCCGCCACGGCGATGAAGTAGTGGACCTGCCGGATCTCCACATCACCCATGCGCACATCCTCCCACCGGAGGCCATGCCGGAGCGGCATCGGGCCATGCCGGAGCGGAACTTCCGTGATCGACTCCGTGCCTGTCTGCTGGAGGCACGGACGAAGGGCGCCCCGCCCACGGACGAAGCATCGAACGGGAGCACAGGATGACCGAGCACGCCCCGAAGGCAGTGGTGACGGCCGGCACCGGCGGCATAGGACTGGAAACGGCCCTCGGACTGGCACGTCAGGGATGGGACGTCGTCCTCGTGGGACGCGACCCGGCCCGAGGAGAGGCGGCGGTGACGCGCATCGACGAGGTCGCCGGGCGCCGCGCCGGACGTTTCGTCCGCGCGGACCTGTCGTCCCTCGCCGGGACCCGGCGGCTGGGAGAGCGGCTCGCCGCCGAAGGCGGCCTGAATCTGCTGGTGAACAACGTGGGTGGCATGTGGACCGAGCGATGGGAGAGCCCGGAGGGCATCGAGGCGAGCATCGCCCTCAACCACCTCTCGCCCTACGTCCTCACCGAGGCACTGCTCGACGCGCTCGCCGCCGCGGCTCCGAGCCGCATCGTGAACGTCACGTCGAGCGCCATCGCCGCGGCGCAGACCGTGTTCGACGACGCCGAACCGCCGGGCCCCCACTACGGCTTGGCCGCCACGGGACGGGCCAAGCTGGCCCATCTCGCGCACACCGTGGAGCTCGCCGGGCGTCTTGAGTCCCGAGGCGTCTCGGTCCTCGCCGCCGACCCCGGCGCCGCCGCGACGGACAACGCGGCGCACATGACCATCGACATCCTGCCTCCGGCACTGCGGCCCCACTGGGAGCAGATCCGGAAAGGCGTCTCGGCTCCCGTCGCGTCAGCCGCGAAGGGCCCCCTGGCCGCCGCCACCGACCCGGCGCTGGAAGGTCGCACCGGCCTGGTCGTCGGACCGCAAGGGGTCCTGGACGACACGCTGCTGGCATTCGTCACCCCTGAAGTCGCCGAGGCCGTGCGCACCTGGACGGCGAAGCTCCTCGCGACGGCGGCCCGTTCGTCCTGACGGGTCGTGAGCACGTCCGGCCGTCACCCGGCCGGACGGGGGGACGGGCTCGGCGGCCGGGCGTCCGGACCCGGGGCCTCGGCCCCCGGCGGACCAGCCTCACCGGTCCGCCGGGGACGAACTACCGGACCAGGCAGGGCCGCTTGGCGTCGAACGTCCAGCCGGGTACGAGGTACTGCATGGCGTCGGCGTCGTCCCGCGCCCCCAGCGCCTCCTTCCGGTAGAGCTCGTGAGCCGCGTGGAGGCGGTCCATGTCGAGCTCGACGCCCAGGCCGGGGGCGTCGGGGACGGCGATCTCACCGTCGGTGATGCGCGGCGGGTCGACGGTGAGCCGCTCCAGGCCCTCCTGCCAGATCCAGTGTGTGTCCAGGGCGTTGTACTCGCCCGGGGCCGCTGCACCGCAGTGCGTGATCATGGCGAGCGAGATGTCGAAGTGGTTGTTGGAGTGGCAGCCCCAGGTCAGACCCATCGAGTTGCACAGCTGGGCCACGCGCACCGACCCCTGCATGGTCCAGAAGTGCGGGTCGGCCAGCGGGATGGACACCGACTGCAGGGCCAGGGCGTGGGTCAGCTGCCGCCAGTCGGTGGCGATCATGTTGGTCGCGGTCGGCAGACCCGTCGCCCGACGGAACTCGGCGAGGACCTCACGCCCCGAGTAGCCGTCCTCCGCCCCGCAGGGGTCCTCCGCGTAGGCGAGGGTGCCCACCAGCGGGGAGCAGAGGTCGATCGCCTCGCGCAGTGACCAGGCACCGTTCGGGTCCAGGGTGATCCGCGCCGCGGGGAAGCGGTCCTTGAGCGCACCTACGGCCTCGACCTCCTCCGCGCCCGCGAGGACTCCGCCCTTGAGCTTGAAGTCCCGGAAGCCGTAGAGGTCGTAGGCGGCCTCGGCCTGGCGGACGATCGCCTCGGGCGTGAGGGCCTCCTCGTGCCGGATGCGGTACCAGTCGACATCGGCGCCGGGTTCGCGGACGTACTCCAGGTCGGTGCGTCCGGGGTCGCCGACGTAGAAGAGGTAACCCAGGACCCGTACGGAGTCCCGCTGCTGACCGTCACCCAGCAGTGCCGCGACCGGCACGTCGAGGTGCTGGCCCAGCAGGTCGAGCAGGGCCGACTCGACGGCCGTGACGGCGTGCACGGTGGTCCGGAGGTCGAAGGTCTGGGCGCCCCGCCCTCCCGAGTCGCGGTCCGCGAACCGGCTCCCGATCTCGCGCAGGACGCGCTTGTAGTCCCCCACCTTCGCGCCGACGACCAGCGACTCGGCATCCCGCAGGGTCCGGGTGATCTTCTCGCCTCCGGGCACCTCCCCCAGTCCCGTACGGCCCTCGGAGTCCTTCAGGACGACGATGTTGCGGGTGAAGAAGGGGCCGTGGGCGCCGGAGAGGTTCAGCTCCATGCAGTCGCGGCCGGCGACGGGATAGACGGCGAAGTGAGTGATGGCCGGCTGATTCATGCTGGTCGGGTTCCTTGGGTGCGAGAGGGGATCGGACAGGGAGCAGGGGGTCAGAGGCCGATGACGTCGAGGGTCCACTCGGCCGCCAGGACGCCGCCGAGGCCGAGTACCGCGAGCACGGTCGTATAGCCGGTGCGGACCTTGATCGCCTGGATGACCGAGAGGTTGAAGTACTCCTTGAACAGCCAGAATCCCGGGTCGTTGACGTGGGAGAAGGCGATCGATCCGCACGAGACGGCGAGCACCATCATCTCGGGGTGGGCACCGCTGCCCGCCAGGAGCGGCAGCACCACGCCGGAAGCGGTGACGACGGCGACCGTCGCGGACCCGAGTGCGATGCGGAGGATGGCGGCGATGAGCCAGGCCAGGATGATCGGCGAGATCGACCAGTGCTCGGTGATGTCCTTGATGTAGTCGGATATCCCGCCTTCGACGAGGACGTTCTTGAAGGCACCGCCCGCGCCGATGACCAGCAGGATCATCGCCATCGCCTGTGCCGCCGAGGCGCAGGAGGCGCTGACGTCGGCCAGGCTGCGGCCGATCCGCGGTCCGAACGCCCAGGCCGCCAGGAGCAGGGCCAGCAGGAGCGCGATGGGTGCCGAGCCGATGAAGGCGATCCCGTGCAGGAACGCGTTGTCGCCGGTGGCGACCATGTCGACCACGGCCGCGCCGGCGATCAGCACCACCGGGAAGAGGGCCACGAACAGCGACCACCCCATGCCGGGCATCTCCTCGTCGGTGAACTCGCGCTCACTGACCAGGCCCTTGGGCATGGAGGGGTTCATCGCCTTGACGAACGGCAGCCGCGGCCACAGGAGCGCGACGAGCGCACCGGCCGGTACGGCGATGAAGAGGCCGTAGAAGAGGGTGTGGCCGACGGAGGCGTGGAAGGTCGCGGCCACGGCGGTGGGGCCGGGGTGCGGCGGCAGGAAGCTGTGCATCGTGGACAGGGAGATCGACATCGGCAGGCCCACCCACAGCAGGTTCACCCCGGTGACCCTGACGAGTGTGAAGGCGATCGGCACGATGATGATGAAGGCGACCTCGTAGAACATGGTCACGCCGATGAGCATGGACGTGACCACCATGGCCAGCTGGACCCCGCGCGGCCCGAAGGCGTCGAGGAGCTTGCCCGCGATCCGCTGGGCCGCTCCGGAGTCGCCCATGACCCGGCCGACCATGGCGCCGAGGCCGATGGTGAGCATGGTGTCGCCGATCTGGTCCCCGATGCCCGCAGAGAGGACGTCCGGGATCTCGATCGCCGGGATCCCCTGGACCAGCGCTACGCCGACGGCCACGAGCAGCAGTGCGGCGAAGCCGTTGAGCTTCATACGGGTCATCAGGAGCAGCAGCACGACAACGCTGATCCCGACTACGACGAGCGGCATGTCAGTTCCCCTTTGAACTGTCGGACTGTCGGGCTGTCGAACCGCCGGCGCACGGCGGCTCCTCGGCCGGAGCCGTCGGCCGGAACGGTTGGGGCACGGCTCAGGCGGTGCGGCGGCGGGTGGCGCCGACCAGGTCCAGCCCGGCGTCGAGGATCTTCTCCAGGTCGGCGAGGTCGGCCGGGCCGGGGTCGACGAGCGGGGCGCGCACGGGGCCGACCGGCAGTCCGCGCAGCCGGGCCGCGGCCTTGACCAGGGACACGGCATAGCCCGGGACCCGGTCGCGCAGCTCGACCAGAGGGACGTAGAAGTCGCGCAGCAGCTTCTGCGTCACCGCGTCCTCGCCGTCCCGCAGAGCGGTGAAGAAGGCGTCGGCGATCTCGGGCGCGAACGCGTGGACGGCCGAGGAGTAGGCGGGGACGCCGACGGTGGCGTACGCGCGCGCCTGGATCTCGGCGGTGGCGGCGCCGTTGAAGAAGAGGAAGCCGTCGGGTGCGGCGAGGGTGAGGCGCTGGAGCCGGTCGAGGTCGCTGTGCCCGTCCTTGAGGCCGACGACCGTGGGGATCTCGGCGATCCGGCGCGCGCTCTCGGCGGTGAAGGTGACCTGGCCCCGCTGGTAGGCGATCAGGGGCAGCCGTGTCCCGGCGGCGATCCGGCTCAGCTGTTCGACGAGACCGTCCTGCGGGGCCGCCACGAGGTAGTGGGGCATGACCAGCAGGGCGTCGGCTCCGGCCTCCTCCGCGATGCGGGCGAAGCGCAGCGCCTGCGCCCAGCCGTAGCCGATACCCGCCACCACGGGCAGCCGTCCGTCGGCGACCTCGACGGCGGCCCGGACGACCGCGCGGTACTCGTCCTCGTCGAGCGCGCTGAACTCGCCGGTCCCGCAGGCCGGGAACACCGCGCCGGGCGCGGTGGCCACCTGGGCGGTCAGATACGCCCGGTACGACTCCAGGTCGAGGCCGCCGTCCTCCCGGAAGCTGGTGAGGGGGAACGACAGCACCCCGCCCGCCATGCCGTCCCGCAGCCGCTGAACGACGCCTTCGGTGTCCGCACTGAACCGCTCCACAAATCTCATCCCTATATGCAGATGGCGTACATGTATGAGAACGGAGGTTAGGCGGGTGAACGCAGCGCGGTCAATGGGTGCGACAGCGCGGATTTAAGATGTGGACATGCCGGAGAACAGCGGGGTCCGTGGGGTGAAGTCGGCGTCCCGTACCGTCGCGCTGCTCGAACTCCTCGCCGCTCGCGGCGACCGGCCGGCACGCCTGGACGAACTCGCCGAGGAGCTGGGAGTACCGCGCAGCAGCATGTACCAGCTGCTGCGGACCCTCATCGACTGCGGCTGGGTGCGCACCGACACGACCGGATCCCTTTACGGCATCGGCATCCGCGCCCTGCACACGGGGACGAGCTACCTGGACAGCGACCCGCATGTGCGCGCGGCCCGTCCCTACCTCGACGAGGCCTCCGACGCACTCGGCGAGACGATCCACCTGGCCCGGCTCGACGGCCCCAACGTCGTGTATCTCGCGACGCGCGAGTCCCATGAGTACCTGCGCACCATCAGTCGGGTCGGCCGCCGTATCCCGGCCCACGCCGGAGCGCTCGGCAAGGCTCTGCTCGCCGAGCGCCCGGATGACCGACTTCCGCTCCCCGAGGGGCCTCTGGCGCCCCGTACGGAGAACACGCACACCGAACACGCCACGCTCCTGGCCGATCTCGCCGGTGTGCGCGAGCGCGGCTACTCGATCGACCGCGAGGAGACGGTGACGGGCATCGCGGGCTTCGGCTTCGCCCTGCGGTACGGCTCACCGGCCATCGACGCCATCAGCTGCTCGGTGCCGGTGGCGCGGCTGAGCGAAGAGCACGAGGCCCGGGTCGTGGCGGTCATGCGGGAGATCCGGACGAAGATCGAGAGTGTCCTGTCCCCCGCGTCCGGCGCCCCCGACTGGCGCTGATCCGCCCCGCGTTCGAAACGGAGCGGATCAGCGCCTCCCACCCCCTGTGTCTTTCGCCGGGTCAGCGGCGAGGCACGTCGAGGGCGTTCAGCAGCCGGTCGACGTCGTCGTCGCACGTGTAGGGCGCGAGACCGACCCGTACGCCGCCTTCCTCGCCCAGTCCGAGCCGGCGGGACGCCTCCAACGCGTAGAAGGATCCGGCCGGTGCGTCCACACCGCGTTCGGCAAGGTGCCGGGAGACGTCTCCCGGACTCCTGTCCGCCACGGTGAACAGCGTGGTCGGGGTGCGCCGTGCCGCACGGGAATGCACCGTGACGCCGTCCAGCGTCGCCAGGCCCTCCTCGATGCGGCCGCGCAGCCGGTCCTCGTGCGAGGCGAGCGCCGTGAACGCATGGCCCAGACGTTCCCGCCGGCTGCCTGCGCCGGGTGCGAGGCCGGCGAGGAAGTCCACGGCCGCCGTCGCGCCCGCCAGCAGTTCGTAGGGCAGCGTGCCCAGTTCGAAACGCTCGGGCACCGCGTCGCTGGAGGGCAGCAGTTTGTCCGGCCGCAGGCTGTGGAGCAGCTCCCGCCGGCCGGTCAGCACGCCCAGATGCGGTCCGAGGAATTTGTACGGCGAACAGACCAGGGTGTCCGCGCCGAGGGCGGCCAGGTCGACCGTGGCGTGCGAGGCGTAGTGCACCGCGTCGACGTGGAAGAGCGCGCCGACCCGGTGCACCTGCTCCGCGAGGGCCGGGATGTCGGGGCAGGTGCCGATGAGGTTGGAGGCTGCGGTGACGGCCACGAGCCGGGTGCGACCGGACAGCACGGCCTCGACGTGCCCGGCACCGAGCTCACCCGTCGCGGGGTCGAAATCGGCCCACCTGACCGTCGCCCCCACGGCCTCGGCGGCCTGCACCCAGGGCCGTATGTTGGAGTCGTGGTCCAGCCGGGACACCACTACTTCGTCCCCAGGGCCCCAGCCCTTGGCCAGGGTGCGCGCCAGATCGTAGACGAGCTGCGTGGCGCTGCGTCCGAACACCACCGACTCGGGCTCCGAGCCGAGCAGATCGGCCAGGGCCCGCCGCGCACCGATGACGATCGCCTCCGCGTTGCGCCCGCCCTCGGTGAGCACTCCGCGGTTCGCCAGTGGACGGGTCAGAGCCCCGGTGATCGCGTCGATGACCTGCTGGGGCGTCTGGGTGCCGCCCGGCGCGTCGAAGCGGGCGGTTCCCGCCTTCAACGCCGGGAAGCAGGAACGGATCGCCTGCACGTCGAGGGTGTGGCCGGTGTCGCTGCTCAAGGGGTACTCCGGGAGGGGGAGGGGCGGGTGGCTGGAGCGGTACGGGTCAGCCGACGCGCTCCTTCGCCCGGGGCGGCAGGTGGCTGACCCGGCTCGGGCGCACACCGATCCGCACCAGGGACTCGAGGGTCATGATGGCAGCACCTGCCGGATCGACGACCGGGGCGAAGGGGCCGTCCCTGGCGAGCCGTTTTCGCAGCGCGCCAGGTGCGCGAGCTCCGCGGGGCGTCACCGCGGGCGTCAGAACGGATAGCGCTCGATGTGTGCCTGAGCGGTGATCCACTGCACCTCGGAGAAGGTGTCGAGGCTCGCCCTGCCGCCGAACCGGCCCCCGGTGCCGGATGCCTTGCTGCCACCGAACGGGGCCACCGCCTCGTCGTCCACCGTCTGGTCGTTGATGTGCACGGCGCCCGACTCGATCCGGTCGGCGAGTTCCCAGGCGGCGAAGGCGTTCCCCGTGAGGATCGACACGGACAGCCCGTACTCGGAGGAGTTGATGATGTCGATGGCCTCGTCGACGGTCTCGTACGCGACGACGGGAGCGACCGGGCCGAACACCTCCTCGGCGAACGCCGGGGAGTCCAGCGGGACGCCGGTCAGGACGGTGGGCCGGTAGTAAAGGCCCTCGTAGGTTCCGCCCGCGGCGAGTTCGGCGCCCTGCTCGACGGTGCGCGTGACGATCGAGTGGATCCTGTCGCGCTGCCGCTCGTCGATGACCGGGCCGAGGGCGTTGGCCGGGTCCGTGGGGTCGCCGACGGGAATGCCCTTCGCCTTCTCGGCGAGCCTGGCGGCGTACTCGGCGGCCTGGGAGGCGTGCACCAGGTGGCGCCCGGTGGTCATGCAGATCTGCCCCTGGTGCAGGAAGGACCCCCAGGCGCCCGCCGAGGCCGCGGCATCCAGGTCGGCGTCCGGCAGGACCAGGAGGGCGTTGTTGCCGCCCAGTTCCAGGTGGACCTTCTTGAGCAGAGGGGCGGCGGCCGTGCCGATGGCGCGGCCCGCCGGGGTGGAGCCGGTGAAGGAGATGCAGGGCACGTCCGGGTGCGCGACCAGTGCCTCGCCGACGTCGGCTCCGCCCGGCAGGACGTGCAGCAGGCCTTCGGGCAGTCCGGCGTCGGCCAGCAGTTCGGCGAGAGCAAGGCCGCCGGACACCGGCGTGCGCGGATCGGGCTTGAGGACCACCGCGTTGCCGGCGGCCAGCGCCGGGGCCACCGAACGCAGGGCGAGGATGGCCGGGAAGTTGAACGGGCTGATGACACCCACGACACCCAGCGGGACGCGGCGCACGGCGGAGAGGCGGGACTTGGTGCTCCGCAGCAGCTCGCCGTAGGGCTCCGAGGTCAGTGCGGCGGCCTCGTCGAGCTCCGCGACGAGCAGACCGACCTCGAACCGTGCCTTGCCCTGCCCGGAGCCGGATTCCGGGACGAGCCACCGCACGATGCGGTCCGGGTCCGCGGCCAGCAGGGCGGAGGCCTTGATGAAGACCTGGGCCCGCTCGGCGTAGCTGAGCCTCGCCCAGGCGCGCTGCGCCGTCCTCGCCGACGCGACGGAGGTGTCGACGTCCCCGGGGGTGGCCGCGCCCACGGTCGCGACGACCTCGCCGGTGGCGGGGGCGGTGACCTCGATGGTGCCGCCGCCCGCGGCACGCCAGGAGCCGTCGAAGATCTTCGCGGACCAGATCGGCCCGGACACCGTGGGGGCGGAGTCTGTGCTGGTCATGATGGGCTCCTGTCCATGAGTCGGGATCGGGTCGGCCGGTGGGGGGTACGGTCGACCCGGCCCGCCGATTCCACCACAGGGCTCCCGCGCGCCGATGCCCCCGGGGGGAGCCGGGACGGGCGGCGCTGACCCCGACGCCCCGGCGCCTCACGGCCCGGAGCACCGGACCGGCGCAGTTGGCCCCGAGCCCCGCCGAGGCGGTCGTCGGCCGCCGTCAGACGCTTCCCAGCAGCCCACCGAGCAGCCCGCCCAGCAGATCGCCGAGCGGCCCTTCCGGCGGAGCGGTGCCCTCGGCCTCCCCTCCCTGGGTGTCGTCACCACCGGCGGTCGCGCCCCCTCCTCCGGAACCGTTTCCGTCCTCGGGAGCGGGAGAGGAGGGCTCATCCGTGGATCCTTCCCCGCTCTGCGCGCTCCCGCCGGATGTACCGGACGCCGGGGCAGAGGACCGGGGCCCGGAGGTGGGCACAACGGTCCGCGCGACCACTTCGGGGATGCCGACGGGATCGCTGGACGCCTCGAGGGGGCGCGCCGCGGAGACCCGCGCGGGCGCAGACCGGGCCGACGCATCGAATGCGACCGGACCGGATGCCACCGGACGGGGCGTCTCGGGCTTGGATCCGGCCGCTGCGGCCGCCCGGTCTCCGTCCTGACTCCGGGTCGACTGCTCTCCCGCCTCTCGTTCCAGGCCCATCGCCCGGGGCAGTTGCAGATAGGGGGCGCCGGAATCGCCTCCGACCAGCGCAGCGGCCACAGTCGTGGCGTAGCAGGCGCAGCAGAGCGCCGTGATGACCCCTGTACGTCGCCAGGTTCGGCTGCGTTTCCCGGTGGCGTCGACGAAGACCGGCCGAGGGGGTGGCGCGACACTGTCGGAGTCCGAGCCGTCACCGGCTGCCGGAACAACGGGCAATACGCCGTTCACGGCCGAGCCCTCGGCCGTTTTCGGGTCACCGTCGCTTCGGGTGCGCCTGCTCCCGTGGCCGTCCGCTTCCTCGGCCAGGGTGCCGTCATCCCGTACGTCGTTCACTGTCGCGCCGCGTATGCCCATGTGCGTCTCCCCCTCTGCATGCCCCGGTCGCTTGTCGACGGGGCTCACCCCTTGCCAGGCCCCGGGCCACGCGTGTTCCGAAGAAGGCCGGCAACCTCGCCTGCCCCACTGGCTCCCCCATTGATTCGGATCCGAAGGGCCTACGGATTGCTCCGCCGGGCGACGAGCCGGAACTGGTCGTTCTGTGGCCGGATCCGGAGCGGTGCGACCCCCTCGAAGCCGTGGCCGACGGCGGCAGGCGTGTCAGGGGATCAGGGAACGGGCGCCGGACGGCGAGGGCCGGGAGGAGCCGTGCCGCCGGGGGTAGCCCTCAGGCACACGGAATCGGGGGCCGTCGCAGT
>NZ_JBHWZS010000071.1:0-32536 GCF_042728155.1 Streptomyces sp. NPDC060209 | reverse complement strand
GGCGACCTTCGTCGGGTACGCGCGCCTCGCGGCGGCGCGGGGCGCGTCCGCCGGGCCCCGAGGCACACGGCCGGCCGCGGCAGGGCGACACCGCGGCCCCCGGGCGACCGGCCGTGGCACGCCATCAGGCCGCCGGCGCCTCGAACCGGCTGACGCGCACGGCGCCGCCCGGATCGCCCGGCTGCCTGCTGGTCAGCGTCAGACGGATGCGCGAGCCCCGGAGCGCGTCGAAAGTGATCACGGTGGGGGCGTCGGAGGCGGCTGCCCAGTCCGTACGGATGCCCCGCGCCTCGCGCCACGTCCCGCCGCTCCACACGGCGACACCCACGGCCGCCGGCAGGCTGTGCGTCGCGTCCACGGTGAACGAGACGTCCACCCGGCCGAAGCCACGCGTGCGTCCGTAGTCCACCGAGATCCAGTCCTCGGCGCGAGCCCCGCCGAAGGCGGGCAGCAGGGCGGTCGGCTCCTTGCGGAAGCCGTTGGACCAGCCGGTGGCCGGGTCTCCGTCGAGCATGGCGGCAGGGAGGGTGTCGGCCCGGCCGGAGTAGCTCGCGTCGGCGTGCGGCCGGCCGACGGGCGCCGGGAGGTCGGGGCGGAACCCCGGCGCCGGGGTGGTCGCCCGGGAGGCGGCGGCCGTCGCCCTGATCTGCGTGGTGCCGGCTCGGAGCCCGTCCGCGCGAGCGGTCACCCGGACCGCACCGGCCCGGGTCCCGGAGCGGATGATCGCGAGGGCCTTGCCGTGGAAGGCGGTTCGGGTGCTGGCCTGATAGCGCTCGGCGCTCTCCTGGCGGCCGTTGTCCAGTCCGGCGAGTGAGCCACCGGCCACGTCGAAGGAGATCAGGTGCTCGGCGCCGGGCACCACCACTCCGTGCCGGTCCACGACTTCGGCCGTCACGAAGACCAGCGAGCGGCCGTCGGCGGAGACCGAGGTGCGGTCGGACGTGAGCCGGACCGTGTGGGGGGTGCCCGCGGTGTGCAGCACGTCGGTGGCGACCACCCGTCCGTCCCGCCGGGCCACAGCCTTGAGCTCGCCCGGCTCGTAGGCGGCCGTCCAGCTCAGGTGCAGTGTGCCGGCGCTGCCGTTCGGGCTGGTGTAACTGCCCGGGTAGGGACCGTCGGTGAAGGTCTTGTCGTCACCCGTCGCCCCGGTCGTCTCCAGGTAGGTCCGGCCGTCGGTGGTCTTCTTGGTGTCGAACCGCCGGGTGCCGAGCGACCGGCCGTTCAGGAACAGCTCGACGGTGTCGACGTTGGCGTACGCCCAGACCTCGACGGTGTCGCCCTCCGTGTGGTTCCAGGTCGTGGGCAGCAGGTGCACCATCGGCTCGTCGGTCCACTGGCTGCGGAAGAGGTGGTACATGTCCTTGGGGAAGCCCGCGGTGTCGACCGCTCCGAAGAAGGACGCCTTGACCGGGAAGACGTCATAGGGCGTGGGTTCGCCGATGTAGTCGATGCCCGACCAGAGGAACTGTCCCGCGAACCACTTGCGGTCGCGGTCCTTCTTGTGCCCGTACTCGCCGCTCATCGTCCAGGACGCCAGGTTGTTGTCGTACGACGAGGTGGCCCGCCCGCCGGGGGTGTGGTTCTCGCCGGTGTTGAGATGCTCCGGCTCCTGGTAGGTCCCGCGCGTGGACGTCTCCGACGACGACTCGGACTCGAAGAGGAACAGGTGCGGGTAGGCCGCGTGCAGGGCGTCCACGGACTTGGCGGTGTTGTAGTTCAGGCCGAGGCCGTCCAGCTTCGCCAGCATCAGATCGGCCGCCGAGCCCCTGGCGGGCAGCCGGCGGTACTTGTCGGAGCCGATGACCAGGGGACGGGTGTCATCGGCGGCCCTGATCGCGGCGATGATCCGGTCGGCCATGGCGAGGCCCGCGGTGGAGGTGGAGTCCGGGACCTCGTTGCCGATGGACCACATCACCACGGCGGGCGAGTTGCGGGCCGCCAGCACCATTTCGGTGGCATCCCGCTCGCACCACTCGTCGAAGAAGCGCCCGTAGTCGTAGGGGTTCTTGCCGGTCCGCCAGCAGTCGAACGCCTCGACCAGCATGACGATCCCGAGTTCCTCACAGACCTCGATCACCTCGGGCGCGGGCGGGTTGTGGGAGGTGCGCAGAGCGTTGACACCCATCGATTTCATGATCGTCATCTGTCGCCGGACCGCGTCCTTGCTGACCGCCGCGCCGAGCGCACCGAGGTCGTGGTGCAGGTCGACACCCTTGATCTTGGTGTACGTGCCGTTGAGCCGGAAGCCGTCCTCCGGGTCGATGCGGAAGGTGCGGATACCGAAGGGCGTGCGGTACGTGTCGACGACGCGTCCCCCGACGCGCAGTTCCGTGTGGAGGGTGTAGCGGTGCGGATCGGTGAAGTCCCAGAGCCGGGGCCGCCGGACGGTCAGTTCGTGCGTCTCGGCGTTCTCGTCGCCGACCCGGACGGTGGAGTTCGCGCGGGCCACGGTGCGCCCCGCGCCGTCCTTCACCGTCGAGCGGACCTCCACGTCCTGCGCGGCGCCGGACTCGTTGCGCACCACTGTGCGTGCCCGGACGACGGCCCGGTCGGCGTCGACCTCGGGCGTGGTGACCTGTGTTCCCCAGCGAGCGACCTGCACAGCGCCGGTGACGACGAGCCTGGCCTGGCGGTAGATGCCGCTTCCGGAGTACCAGCGGCTGCTGGGCAGTTGATTCTGCACCTTGACCGCGATGACGTTCTCCGTGCTCCCGTCGGTGTGGAGCAGATCGGTGAGGTCGAAGGCGAAGCCCGTGTAGCCGTAGGGGTGGCGGCCGGCCTCGGTGCCGTTGCAGTAGACATGGCAGTCCATGTAGACGCCGTCGAACTCCACCGAGATCCGCCGGCCCGCGAGGTCGGAGGGCAGGGTCGAGGAGAGTCGGTACCAGCCGAGACCGCCGGGCAGGAAGCCGGTACCGCTGGTGGTGCCGAGCTCGGTGGTCGGGGTCTGCTCGATACTCCAGTCGTGCGGAACGGCGACCTCGCGCCACGTGGAGTCGTCGAAGTCGGGCTGTGCGGCCCTCGCATAGGCACCGTCCGGGTCACTGATCCCGCCCGCGTCGACCAGAGCGAAGCGCCAGCCGTCCTGCAGCGCGACGGTACGCCGCCCCGTGCTGTCGCGTCTCGACGCGTCGTCCGCCCAGGCGGACGGGGCACCGAGAAGCGCTCCGGCCGTCGGCGCCGCAGCGGAGGCAATCAGGACCGATCTGCGCGTGACTGAAATGGCGGCTCTCCCTCATCAGGACCCACAAGTCATCAGAACTCAGCGTGGCCGAACAGATTCTGACAACATCGAACATGCTCGCGTCAAGAGGCAGGAAGCGCTTTCCCGTCAGGCGGCCCGCACCGTACGGCTGTCACGAGTCCGCCGTAGAGGGCGCCACGAGGATGCGCGGCGCCGGAGGGGTTGACGGCTTGTCATGCCCCTCGTACGTTTCCATGCGTTCGGCACACGGAATGACGTCCGATATCTCGAACGAGGTGGGTCGCGAGGGGCCGGTCCATCGCCTGCCGCCCGTCCGGCAGACCGCGACCCGGCACTTCACTCCCGCTTCCCCGATCAAGGAACAGGTGCGCGATGCCCCACTCGTTCAGCAGACGACGTCTCCTGCAAGCCGCTGGAGCAACGGCGGCCGCCTCCGCAGCCGCTCCCCTCCTCGGCAGCACACCCGCCCGGGCAGCCGTCCCGCCGGCCCGTACGGACATCGGAGTCTCCGCGTACGCCTTCGACTTCGGGCAGGTCCGGCTGACCGCGAGCCGGTGGCTGGACAACCAGAACCGCACGGCCGCGTACCTGCGGTTCGTGGACGTGGACCGGCTGCTCCACAACTTCCGGGCGAACCACGAGCTGTCCACCGCCGGGGCGGCGGCCACCGGCGGCTGGGACGCGCCGACGTTCCCCTTCCGCACCCACGTCCAGGGGCACTTCCTCACCGCCTGGGCCCAGCTGTACGCCGTCACCGGGGACACCGTCGCCCGGGACAAGGCCACGTACATGGTGGCCGAACTGGCCAGGTGCCAGGCCAACAACAGCGCGGCGGGGTTCAGCGCCGGCTACCTCTCCGGTTACCCCGAGTCCGACTTCACCGCCCTCGAACAGGGCACTCTGACAACCGGCAACGTGCCGTACTACACCATCCACAAGACGCTCGCCGGCCTGCTGGACGTGTGGCGCATCCTCGGAAGCACGCAGGCGCGCGACGTCCTCCTGGCGCTGGCGGGATGGGTCGACACGCGCACAGCCCGGCTGAGCGGGCAGCAGATGCAGACCATGCTCGGCACCGAGTTCGGCGGTATGAACGACGTGCTGACCGACCTCTACCAGCAGACCGACGACGCGCGGTGGCTGGCCGCGGCCCAACGGTTCGACCACGCAGCGGTGTTCACCCCGCTGGCGTCGGGCCTGGACCGGCTCGACGGTCTGCACGCCAACACCCAGGTCCCGAAGTGGATCGGCGCTCTTCGGGAGTACAAGGCCACCGGCACCACCCGCTACCGGGACATCGCCACCAACGCCTGGAACATCTGCACCGGAACACACACCTACGCCATAGGCGGCAACAGCCAGGCGGAGCACTTCCGCGCGCCGGACGCCATCGCCGCATACCTGCGGACGGATACGTGCGAGAGCTGCAACACGTTCAACATGCTCAAGCTCACCCGGGACCTGTTCACGCTGGATCCGGACCGGGCGGCACTGTTCGACTACTACGAGCAGGCCTGGCTGAACCACATGATCGGTCAGCAGAACCCGGCGGACGCCCACGGCCACGTCACCTACTTCACGCCGCTGAGCCCGGGCGGACGGCGCGGAGTGGGCCCGGCGTGGGGCGGTGGTACCTGGAGCACGGACTACGACACCTTCTGGTGCTGCCAGGGCACCGGCCTGGAGATGCACACCCGGCTGATGGACTCCGTCTACTTCCACAGCGGCACCACGCTCACGGTGAACCTCTTCGTGCCATCCGTGCTCACCTGGTCCCAGCGCGGGATCACGGTCACCCAGACCACGTCCTACCCGGCCGGCGACACCACGACACTGCGGGTCACCGGCGACGCCCGGGGAACCTGGGCCATGCGCATCCGTATCCCGGCGTGGACCACCGGGGCGACGGTCGGCGTCAACGGTGTGGCCCAGGACATCGCCACCACACCCGGCACCTACGCCACGCTGTCCCGCGCCTGGGCCTCCGGTGACACGGTCACCGTCCGCCTGCCGATGCGCGTCGTCCTGCGCGCCGCGAACGACGATCCGGACGTCGCCGCGATCACCTACGGACCGGTCGTGCTGTCGGGCGACTACGGAGACGCGACGCTCGGCACGCTGCCCTCGTTGGACGCCTCGACGATCGCGCGGACCAGCAGCACGTCGCTGGACTTCACCGCCACCGCCAACGGCTCCACCGTCGATCTGGGCCCGTTCCACGACGCGCACGGCATCAACTACACCGTCTACTGGAAGACCGGCGGCATCGCTCCGGTCCACCTCGTCAACGCCGCCGGCAATCTCGTACTGGGCATCCAGGACATGTCCACGGCCGATGGCGGTCTCGCCCTGCAGTGGACGGACTCGGGTACCGCCGACCACGACTGGGACATGGTCGCCGACGGAGCCTCGGTCCGCTTCCGGAACGTGAACAGCGGCAAGGTCCTAGGCGTCCGGGACATGTCCACCGCCGACGGCGCGAGCGTCCTGCAGTGGACGGACAACGGCACCGCCGACCATCTGTGGTCGCTGCTGGACCAGGAAGACGGAACCTACAAGATCCGTAACGTGCACAGCGGCAAACTGCTCGGCATCTCGGGAGGCTCCACAGCCGTCGGCGCCTTCGCGGTGCAGGACTCCGACAACGGCACCGCCGACAACCGCTGGCGCATCGTGAGCACCGGCTGGAGCGGATAGGTGCCGGACCTGCCTCCGTGTATTTCGCAGGCCTGAAATGTGCGAGGGCGGGTAGACGGCCGGTGTGTGAGCTGCGTGGTGCAGCTGATGTGACGGGGGATGCGGCATGGTGCTGGTGGCTACAACACGCGGGACCGAACAGGACGGGCCGGAGGCCGGCACGGGCGTCATGGCGGCCGGGGCCGCGTACGACATGGATTCGGGGCAGATCTCCCTTGCCCGTGACTTCGTCCGGGAGTTCCTGTCCGACGCGCGGTCCCTGCGTGATCTGGACGTACCGGCGCGGGCGATGGACGTCGCGCAGTTGGTGGTGAGCGAGCTGGCCACGAACGTCTGCAAGTACGCGCCGGGGCCGTGCCTGCTGGATCTCGAGGTGGACGGCGACATGCTGGGCATCACGATGTGGGACTCGGGCTCCGTGCTCCCCGCCGCTCTGGGGGCCGACCCCGCACGTGCGGGGCAACACGGCCTGGAGATCGTTCTCGCCGTCTGCCAGAGCTTCGAGGTGCGCCGTGAGCCTGTGGGCAAACGCGTACGTGTGCAGATCTCGCTGCTCGAAGGGGCGGACGGCGATCCGGCCGGCTTCTCGCCCTGGTGACATCGGCCGGCGGCTCACCTCTCCTGCCGGTCGCAGCCATCGGCGCCGGCCGGTACGAGAGGCAGGCGGACCCTGGTGAGTACCCCGTAGTGGTCAGACGACCGCCCGCGATTCGGTCTCCGAGACGCCGAACCGGGCGTGCACGTACCGCAGGGGCCTCGGGCACCACCAGTTCGCCCTGCCCGCCATCTTCATGATCGCGGGAACCAGGAGCATTCTCACCAGCGTGGCATCGAGAACGACCGCGAGGGTGAGGCCCACACCCAGGAGCTTCAGCGGGGTGAGGTGGGACGTCGCCATCGCCGCCATCGCGATGGCGAGCACGAGCGCGGCGGCGGTGAACAGCCGGCCGGTCTGCTCCAGCCCGAAGGCCACGGCAGAGGTGGTGTCACCCGTACGGCGGTGCTCTTCCATGATCCTGGACAGCAGGAACATCTCGTAGTCCATCGAGACGCCGAAGGTGATGCAGAACATCAGCACCGGCAGCAGCGTGTCCGTGGTGCCGGTGACCAGGAAGTCGCCCACCAGCCACCGCAGGTGCCCGTCCTGGAAGACGTGGACGATCGCCCCGAACGTGGCGGTGAGGCTGAGCAGGTTGAGCAGTACGGCCTTGACCGGTACGAGGACGCTGCCGGTGAACAGGAACAGCAGAGTGAAGATGACCAGCACGATGATCGCGGCGGCCGGTCCGAGCCGCTCGCCGACAGCGGCCTTGGTGTCCACGAGCGAGGCGGCGTCACCACCCACGAGCGCGGGTACCGGAGCCGGTACCGCCCTCAGCGCGCGGACCAGTTCACCGCCTTCGACGGAGTAGGGCTCGGCGTCGGTGACGACCGACAGCCACCTGCCGCTCGGCCCCGAGAAGCGGGCGGAGGACGGTGCGGGCGGGGCCTGCCGTTCTCCGCCGGCGTAGGAACCCGTCGCGGTGTCCACCCTGAGCACATGGGCGGTCAGGGAGACCTGGCGGGCGTACTCGGCCGGACTCCTCGACGACGTACTCGTGAGGCCGGGCAGCACGATGTTCGCCATGGCTGTCGACCGGAGGTCGAAGTCGTCGCGCATCACGTCGGTGGCCCGGTGCACGGGTGAGGAAACGCCCAGCGCGCGGTCGTCCGAGAGGCCGAACTCGACGCGCTGGAACGGACTCGCCAGGCACAACAGCACGGGAACCACCAGGACGACGGTGATGACAGGACGACGCATCACCATCCGGGCGGTGCGGTAGAAGAGGCCTCCGCCACTCCCGTCTCCGACGCCGTTCGGACCTCCTGCGGCCGACGGTGACGGGCCGCGCCGGCCCTCGACCCTTTTGCCTGCTACGAGCAGGCACACCGGGAGCACGAGCACGGCGGTCAGTCCGGCCAGGGCCGCCACACTCATGCCCGCATAGGCCAGAGAGCGCAGGAAGTAGAGGGGGAAGACCAGCAACGCCGCCATCGACAGCGTGACGGTCAGGGCCGAGAAGAACACGGTACGGCCCGCCGTGCGCACGCTGACCAGGACCGCCTGCCGGACGTCGCGGCCCGCGGCCAGCTCCTCCCTGTGGCGGGTGATGATGAACAGGCCGTAGTCGATGGCCAGGCCGAAGCCCAGCGCCGTGGTCAGGTTGACCGCGAAGACCGACACCTGGGTGAACTCGGTGAGAGCGTGCAGCAGTGCCAGCGTGCCAACAACCGCGATGCCACCGACGGACAGCGCGAGCAGAGCGCTCAGGACGTTGCCGAAGATCCAGACGAGGATGAGCAGGACGAGAGGCGCCGCGATGAGCTCCGCTCGTACGAGGTCGTGCTGGCTCTGCTTCTCCAGGTCGCGCTTCGCCACCGCCCGCCCGGCGGCGGTCGCCGTCAGCGGGGCCGTTCCGGTGGCGGTCTCCCGGCGGATGTCCTCAGCCGTTCCGGTGGCCTCGCGCTCGCCGCCGAGCAGTCGGAGGCTGATGAGCGCTGTGCCCCGGTCGCGGGAGACCAGTGCCGGATCACCCTGCGGCCAGTACGAGTCGAGGTGCTGCACCCGTGGGTCGGCGCGCAGCCTTTCCGTCAGACGCCGACCGGCGGCCGCCGCCCGCGGCTCGTCGACGGAGCCCGGCGCGTCGACAAGCAGAACCAGGTCCGGGCTGCCGGACCGGAAGTGCTCGCGCAGCATCGCGTCGGCACGGGCGGACTCAGAGTCGGCAGGCGTCCATCCGCCACCGGAGAGCTTGCCGAACACGCCCAGGCCGACGGCTCCGAGACCGATCGTCACCAGCACGGTCAGCGCGAGGAACGCGTACCGCCACCTCTCCAGCAGGCCCACGAGACGCTCGGGGCGCGTCGCCGGCAGGACTCCCGGATCGGCGACGTCGTCCAGTGTTCCGGTCATCGCCCACCGCCGGAACGGACGCTGACCTTGCCCGCGCCGCGGACGACCAGGACGGGGTGGAGCTGCCCGGAGGCGGTACGGGCGGACCGCAGGTCCTCACTGACCTCGACCGTGCTGGGGTGTACGCCCGCCAGGCGGCCGACATGGTCCTTGACCGCGATGACCTCCAGATGGTCCCTGCCCCTGGAGCCGGGCGGCAGGCCCATGACCCGCGCGACCGTGCCTCTGAGCCAGTCCACCTCGTCGATCTCGTCGGCGAGGAGTTCCGTCGTGCCGTCGGCGTGCCTGCACAGGCCCACCCCCGCGGTGGCGCCACCGCGGATCAGGAAGTCCCGCCGCTCGATGAGCGAGGCGCTGGCGAGGGGTCCGACGGGCAACAGGATGTTGATCAGCCGCAGCGCGGCGGCGACCCGGCCGTCCACGCACATCTGGAGGTCGATCGCCGACATGGGCCTGGGACTCGCCCCTTCGGAGACGAACCCGGCGAAGCGGGCCTCGATCTCGACCTGACCGGCCTCGGGCGGCGCTTCGAACAGCTCCAGCCGGACAACGCGAAGGGGGTAGCCGACGACGTCTTCGCCGATCTTCGGGGACCACCGCCACAGACTGGCGGAAGGGATCACCTGGATGAGGGCATCCATGAGTCCCTGGTTCAGGCACCCCTTCGGCACCGTGCCGCGGGCGACGTCGGCCACGCCGGAGGCTCCCGCCGCTCCGATGGCGAGCGACGTCAGGTACTGGAACGCCGGTCCGTGGAACAGCTCGGCCGAAGCGTACGGGTCCGGCTGCACCACGGCGTCCGGCAGCGGGGCGAACCGCTCGGGGCGCCGGGCCGGCCGGTCACCCACCAGCACGGTGCCACTGGCCACTTCCTCGAACCGGGACAGCGAGGACGTGGCCGCCTCACGCCATGTCAGCAGCTTCACCTCCAGCCCCGCCGTCGTGGCCACCACCTCCGTCCGCAGCCGGACCGGTCCGTCGAGCGGGATCCAGCGCCGGAGCCGGACATCGTGTACGGCGGCCACGCGGCGTCCGGTGTGATCGGCCGCGGCCTGCGCGAGTCGATCGACGACCGACATCATCGGCAGCGCGGGGACCGTCAAGGTCGGACGGTGGTCACTCGTCCACGTGTCGACCGCGGGATCGAGGGTCTGCTCCGTCGCTCCGGACGGACCGTCCCCGGGCACGACGCGGACACCGAGCCCGCGGGCGTGGTAGAGGCAGATGTCGTCCCCCCAGAGCCGGGCCTCTGCGACCGCGTACGGTCCACGCGCGTCCTCGGCGACCTCGGTGATCTCCAGATCGATCCTGATGAGGCGGTTGTCCGGGGTGATCTGTCCGCGGTACTTCCAGGTCACCTCGCGGTCCGGCATGACGGGCTCGAACCGGGGATGCGGAACACCCTCGGTCAGGCCTCGCTCGATCAGGTAGAACTGGAGCAGCTGGCACATGGCCTCGATGCCCAGTGAGCCCGGCTGGACCGGGTCCTGGAAGAAGTGGGCCTTGAAGAACCACTCCCCCGCGTCGACGTCCTTCTCCGACCGGATCCGCCCCAGCCCCGCGCTTCCGCCCTCGGGCCAGTAGCCCGTGACCCTGTCGATCATCAGGAGCATCGGGCCGGGCAGCACGGCCGGACCGGCGAAGTACCGGGCGGGGCTCGTCGTGAGGTCGACGGTGCGCTCGCACGGCTCCTCCAGCGCGGCACGGCCGCCCTCCGGGACGGGCAGCCCGACCTGGTGGTCGAAGGCCGAAGGCGGAAAGAACCCGAAGACCGTGGACAGCTCGAAGACCTCCTCGTCGTCGGCGAAGCACCGGATCGCGAACGACACGATGATCATCTCGCCGGTCCGCGAGACCGAGGTCAGCTCCGCCTCGGTGCGCACGGTCCGGGTGGCCGGCGTGATCTCACCGCTGACCGTTCCCCTCCCGTCGAGGTTGCGGAAGAGCAGGTCGATGTCGGTGGCCAGCGGACAGCCGACGTAGGCGGCCAGCCACCCGCACGGTTGCAGAGCGATCTCCATGAGCACCGCGAACGGCATGACCTGGCCGCCGTTCTGCTCGAAGTACCAGACCTGGTCGGGTACTTCGTATTCGGCGGCCACCCTGCTGCCCTGCCTCATGCCACGCTGCGGGCCGTCCACGGAGACGATGCGGGTCATGAAGTGATAGGGCGGACCGGGCAGCCGCGCGATCCTGCGTGTGCCGTCGAAGGCCTGCGCCGCGGCTCCGAAGGCCGCACTCGGCCTGCCCCAGGCGCAGGCCAGCAATGACGGGTAGCCGAAGACGAGCCCCTCGGACTCCATCACCGGCTTGGACTCGTGATGGCCGACGAGCCCGCCGAGAAGGGCCGGCGGCACCGGGGTTCCGCTCGTCTGTTCCCTGTGTCCGCCGAGCTGACGCCAGTGCGACAGGGGCCAGTCCGGCACCAGCCGGAGCGCGACGTTGCGGCCGTGGAACGCCTTGACCCCGTCGACGGTTCCCAGGATGTCGGCGTACAGCGTCGGCTCGGGGCCGGCCGAGACGCCGTGCACGAACACCTCGTACACGACCCGCCGGCTGGCGGGGGTGGCCTGCCCACGGCAATGGGCGGTGAAGGGCCGCTCGGTGGCCGGCTCGAAGCGCCACCCGTCCCTGGCGGCGGTGAAGCCGAGGGCCGCGAGGTAGAAGGCCATCGCCTGCAGACCGGCTTGGAGCATCAGGGTTCCCGGCATGCACGGGTCGTTCTTGAAGTGCCCCTCGAAGAACCAGTCGTCCGGTGAGACGGGGGTCTCCGCACGGAGGTAGCCCCGGCCCCACGGTCCTCCGGCCGGGTCGAAGTCGGTGACCTCGCGCAGGAGCAGCAGCCGGCCGCCGTCGGGCCGGGGTGAGCGCACGTGTGACCTGGTGATGTCCCAGTCCGGGCCGAAGCAGTCGGCGGGACGGCCGGCCGCGAAGGCGAGTACCTGTTCAGCGGTGAAGGAGGACCGCGCGCAGTGCACCGCGGGGGCGTCCTGCGGGACGTCCGGGGCCGGTGAGGAGGTGGCGGGGTCCCAGCCCACGCCGTCGGTGCCGTCGAGCTCGGCCTTCGTGAAGAAGCCCGCCTGGCCGTCCCGGACGCTCAGCCGGAGTTCGTCGCCGACGTAGCAGTCGTAGTGGAAGAAGAAGAGGCGGACACCGTCGTGCTGGGCGTGCCCGTCGATGTGGATCTCGTACCGCAGCGTCTCCCCCGCCTGGGGCGGACTGCCGTGGTAGGTCAGTTCGCAGCCGAGCAGCCGGTAGGCCCGGTCCCCCCGGTTGAGAAGATCGACCCCGAGCCAGCTGATCAGCAGCAGGTCCGCCTGGCCCGCCTCGATCATCAGGCCCGCGGGCATGCGCCCGGTGGAATCGATGTACCAGCTGTCGAGGCGGACGTCGGTCTCGGTCCGGATCGTGCCGGTGGCGTGCTCCGCGCCGAGTTCGGCGAGGGCCGCCGGGACTGCCTCGATGCCTGTGACACGGTCGGCGAGCAGCATCGGCGGTCCGGGCATCCTGGTCTGCAGCTCGTACGCGTCCTGCTCGGCGAACCTGGGCCCGAACAGCGTGGAGACCGGCTGTGCGGCGAGGTGTTCCAGCTGCGCCCGGTCGAACACCGTCACCGGCGAGGGATCGGGCTGCCCGCCGCCGAGCCCGGGCGCAGGGGGGTCTGCCGGATGTACGACCGGACCGGACGGGGGCGGCGCCAACGTTCCCGCCGCCGCGTGCACGAGTGCGGTGGCCAGTCGGGCCCTGGTCCGCAGGAAACTCTGGTGCATCCGGAGGTGTCCGGCGAGGACTTCCTGGTGCAGCGCGATCACACGGTTGGTCTGCCGTGCGACCAGCATGCGCATGTCCGTCGGCTGCGGCTCCTCGTCGGCGACGAGCGGGGCGGGGGCGGCGACGACGGGCTCGGCGGGACGGCAGGCCGGGGCCGGTGCCAGCCGGGGCGCCCTGGGCATGATCACCGCCGGTTGTCCGAGTGACGGCAAGGTGATCTCCCAGTGGGCCGGAACAGTGATGGCGGGGGTGGCATCGGTCTGTGGCGGCGCGGCGGCGCGGAGTCGCTCGAAGAGGGCCTCCGCGTGGACGGGCACGCCCGCGGCGACGAGTTCGGCCACGGCCAGGCAGAGCTGGCGCAGCCCCCTGTCCTCGGCGTCGAGCGCTACGGCCACATGGTCGCGGTCGCCCAGGATCCGCTTGATCCATCCCGTGCACAGGCCGCGCGGCCCGTGCTCGACGAACACACGGACTCCGTCGGCCCACGCCCGTTCGACCGTGCCCACGAAGTCGATGGTCCCCACGCCCTGCGCCGTGACGGCATCGGCGGCACGCTCGGCCGTCGGGATGTACCAGTGCGTGGTCGCCCCGCTGTAGAAGCGAACTCCCGGAACGGCGCTGGTGGGACGGTGGTGAAGGTTCCACCACCGGTCGCGGACCTCGGACAGTTCGGGAGCGTGAGCGGCCAGGTCGTAGTCGATCGGAATCGCGTGAGCGGCCCCGAGCCGCGCCATGACGTCCGCACACGCCCGTGCCTCGCCGCCGACCACACACACGTCGGGGGCGTTGACCGCCATCAGGTGGACGGCGCGTTCGTCCGCCAGTTCCCCGCGGACCCGGTCGAAGGGTGCTGTGACCAGGTAGCTCGACCACCGGTCACCGTCCACGCCGAGCTGTCGCCAGGCGCGGCGTACGCCTCTCAGCTCACCGGTGAGCTCGCTGGTGAACAGGCCGCTCTCCCGGGTGTCCTGGTGCAGGGCCTCCACATCCCGCCAGGCTCCGAGGGTGACCAGGGCTGCCGACTCCCCGGAGGAGTAGCCGATGGCGGCGTCCGGCCGCATCCCGAGGAGGCCGCGCGTCAGCTCGACGTGGACGGCGGCCAGTTGGGCGGCACCCCAGATCCGGTCGAGTACCGTCTGCACGCTCCCGGCTTCCGGCCGCCCGACGGCCTTCCCGTACGCGGCCGCCACCGCGTCGCCGAGGGAGGGCAGGGCCAGTTGGACCTCTCGGCCCATGTCCGGGTACGCGGCCGACCCGTTGGTGAACACGAAGGCGGTCTCGCCCCCCACCGGTGCGTCGCGGTACGCCGTACCGGGCGGCCGGACCCCGCCCTCGACGAGCCAGCGGCGCACGGGGTCGTGCTGTGTCCGGGGGTCGCCGTCGGACACGAAGGCAAGCCTGGCGGGTCCTTCGCCGGACTCTGTGCCCGACTCCAGTGCGGCCAGCACCTCCTGTCGGTCGCGCCCGGAATACACGTGCAGCCGCGGCGCCGGTCCGGGTGCCCAGGACCCGGCGTCCGCGGCCCGCAGCCGCACCCGCAGCGGGGGTGCCTCCAGCGGTGACACGACCACGTGCGCGGTACGCAGGCCCGGTACGGCAACGGCCGGGCCTCCCGTCCGCGGGAGGGCGCGGTGTCGCAGGGCGGTCACCGCGGCCGCGACCGCCAGCAGGCCGTGGGCGGCATGAGCCCGGCCGAACAGTCCTGCCGGGTCGAAGCCGGCGTCCGCGCCGTCCCCGATCACCATGTCCGGCTCGCCGGTGGCTCCGTCGTCGACGAGGGCCAGCACGGTGTCGCCGTCCCGGCGGGCGTCGGTGAGGCGTTTGAGTACGACCGCGACGGCGGCGTCCCCGGTGGAGGTCTCCCGTCCGAGCTCGTGCAAGGCGGCGCGGTGGACCGGTTCGCAGGAAAGATCGACGGCGCCGACGAGGGCGGCGTCGGCCTCTCCGGCCCGGATCGCGCGTGCCGCGAGGTCCAGTGCGACCAGACCGGAGGCCTCCTCGGCCGACACCGTGCAGCCGGGTCCGCCCAGGTCGAGCTGGGTGTTGATCCGGTTGGCCACGAGGTTGGGCAGCGTGCCCACCACCCGCTCCGAGTCCATGGGGGCGGAGAAGGCGTCACGGACGCGTGCGGTCAGTCCCGGGTCGGTGGCCTCACCGGCCTCCTCCAGCCAGGAAGGGGCCCGCCAGCGTGCGGTGGCACGGGCGTTCTCCATGTCCACACCTGTCCCGACGAGGACCATGGTCCGCTCTCGCGGCAGGGTGACGTCGCGCGCCGCTTCCCGTGCGGCTTCGAGCATCAGGATCTGCTGGGGCAGCGCCTTTCCGACCGCCATCGGCGGAAAGCGGAGACCGGGCAGGGCCACATCGATCTTCGAAGCCGGACCGCTCGGGCGGCCGTCGAGCACCGCGCGGTGGAAGTCCTGGGTGCCCGCTCCCTCGCCGGCCCGAGCGGCCACCGCGACGATCGCCACCGGCTCACCCGGTGGGCGCCGCGTGCCGGGCACCGCTGTCGCGGCGGTGTCGGCGCCGTCCCAGGCGTCGACGACCAGATGGGCGTTGGTGCCACCGAATCCGAAGGCGCTGACCGCCGCCCGCCGAAGACCGGTCCACCGCTCGGACTCACTCAGCACCCGCAGCCGTGTTCCGTGCAGCTCGGTCAGCGGCTCTTCGGCGGCGAGCGTGGCAGGACGGACGCCGGCCCGCATCGCGCCGAGCACCTTGAGCAGTCCTCCCACACCGGCCGAGGCCAGCAGGTGCCCGACGTTGGACTTCACCGAGCCGATGGGCACATCAGGGCTGTCCGCGAAGACCCGCGCCATGCTGCGGACCTCCTCCACGTCACCTACGGGAGTTCCCGTGGCGTGGCACTCCACGAGCGAGACGCTCCGCGGTGCGACACCCGCCATGCCGTACGCCAGGCGCATCGCCCGCTCCTGCCCCTCCTGTGCGGGGCTGAGCAGGCCTCTGCCGCGTCCGTCGTTCGACAGCCCGACCCCCCGGACGACTCCCAGGACCGGCGAACCCTGTGCGACGGCGTCACGCAGGCGCATCAGTGCGACGAACCCGGCGCCCTCGCCGGGGAGCAGGCCGTCGGCGTCCCGGTGGAAGGGACGGCTACGGCTCGTGCGGCTCACTGCGGACAGGCCGCAGAACCCCACGTGCAGGAACAGGTTGTCGGCCCGGTTGACCGCGCCGGCCACCATGACGTCCGCCGTCCCGTCGTGCAGGCGGTCACAGGCCAGTTTGATCGCGTACAGGGACGAGGCACAGGCGGCGTCGAGCGCGAAGGCCCCCGCGCCCAGGCCGAGCGCCCTGGCCGCGAAGTGCGCGGGAAGCCCTGCGGAGAAGCGGTTGCGGGGGTCGGGCCCGGTCCGTGCCGCCCCACGCAGCAGGGAGGGTGCTCCCCCGGACAGCCAGACGTGTTCGGCGAAGGCGGTTCCGGTGCTCGTGGGGTACGAGAGGTTCCCCAGGACCAGGCCCGCACGGGGCGACGGTCCCTCGTGACCGGCCTCTCGCAGCGCCTGCCGGGCGCCGTACAGCACCCAGTGGAACAGCTGGTCCAGGCCGAGGATCTCATCGGGGGCCACGAGGAAACCGGTCGGGTCGAACACCGACCCGAAGTCCCGGACGTAGCCGCCCACATCGGTCCACGTGCGGTCGAGGTGGTCGTCGACCGTGCCCATGGCCCATCGGTGCGGCAGTCGCCATCTGCCGTCCGGGACCGGCGAGAGGCTGCACCGGCGTGCGGCGATGTTGTCCCAGAAGGAGTCGGGGTCGAGCGCGTCGGGAAAGACGCACCCCCGGCCGACGATGGCGATCGGGTCGAATCCCATACCGGTCTCATTTCACGAACACGGACGAATCCGGGGGGATGCGGATCAGGAGGGGCGTCGTACGAGTTCCACGCCGAGCAGCTCCACCCTGGGGGACCCGTCCGGATCGACGAGCGCCACATCGCAGCGCGCCCCCGTCTCGTGCACCTTCCTGGCCCGCACCACGCAGCGCACGGTGCCCCGGACGGGGCCGCGCCGGTGCACCCGGCACTCCGCGACCGCCATCGGCAGGGTGGCGTCACCCAGCGCCTTGTCAGCCCACACCAAGGCGAGTTGCAGAGCCCCGTCCGTGGCAGCCGCGTCGAGGTGCCAGTGGTCGCCACCCCAGCCGAGCTCGGTCAGACCGGTCACCGTCGCCTCGGCTCCGTCCTCGCCGACCCCGTGGATGGAGCGGAGGGCATGGAATCGCGGGCCGTGGAACAGCACCCGGCCGTCGTAGATGTCGGCGGGCTGCGGCGCGCCGAGGCCCTGGGGGGTGTCCCAGTCCTCCGACTGCGGCGGGCTCGCCCGGAAGTCCATCTGGATCCGGAAGTGCGGTGCGCCTTCCTCGCCGACGAGTTCGGCTTCCAGGGCGGAGGGAGAGCCCGTCGCCGCCCGGCGACCGCGCAGGGTCAGCCGATGGCCTCCGCCGTCCAGGTGTGGCAGGGCGACCTTGCTGAAGACGCGGAGGTCCCGTAGCACCAGGTGGCCCGCGTTGGGCCGCCAGGCCGCGGCCGCACCGGTGAACCGGTCCAGTGCCATCGCCACAGGAAGGACGGGGACACCGGCGACGGCGTGGTCGGCGAGGTAGGGGTGCGTGTGCGCGTCGATGCGCACCTGCGCCGCGACCGGCTCGGTGACGGCTGCCATGGAGCCCAGGCCGTCACCGGCCGCGATGACCACCCTGGTGTCGGCGCCCGGAGCGCTCAGCTCCGTGGTGAAGGCTGCGGCACCCTGTTCGCCGGGGATGAGCGGCACACCGGAACGGCCGAAGTGCGCGGCCAGCTCGGGGGTGACCATTCCGCCGTGCCACGGGCCCCAGGCGATGGACCGCACCAGGCAGTCGGGCCGCCGGGCACGCTCGGCGGATGCCACGTGGTTGAGCACCTCGTTGGCCATGGCGTAGTCGCTCTGCCCCGCGTTGCCGAACACCGCGGCCACCGAGGAGAACAGGACGATCGTGTCGAGCGGATCGCCCTCGGTCGCCGTGAGCAGTGCGCGCAGGCCTCCCACCTTGGTGGCCAGGACCTGGTCGAACCGCTCGTCGGTCTTGTCGGCGATCAGCTTGTCGGCCAGCACTCCGGCACCGTGCACGATTCCCGTGATCGGGCCCCAGTCGCCGCGTACCTCTTCCAGTACGCCGCGCACCGCTCCGCTGTCCCGGACGTCCACCGGCATGTAACGGACCTTTGAACCGGCGTCCTCAAGGGCCGCGACGGTGGACCGGACCTCACGGGCCGCCAGGATCCTCCGGGCCTCGGCGCCGATCTCGGCGGGAGTGGCCCCGTCGGAGCGTTCGGCGAGGGCTCGGGTGAGTGCGGGCTCGTCGGTCGCCGCCGCCAGCCCCCGCGGTTCCCCGGCAGGCTCGGTGCGGCCGAGGAGGACGATGCGGGGCCGGTGGGCCCTGGCGAGGTCCAGCAGCGCGGCCGCGGTCACCCCGCGGGCTCCGCCGGTGGCCACGATGACGGAATCCGGGCCGATGTCCGCGGCCGGCCCGGACTCCACCGGCGCCGGAACCGCGACCGGGGTGGTGCGGGTTCCGTCGGCGCGCAGGCCGACCTCCGCCGCCGGTCCGCCGTGGAGCAACTCCCCCACGATCGCCTCGGCCACGGCGTCCGCGTCACGCCCTCCGCGCTCGCAGTCGATCGCCTTGACCGTGGCGGAGGGCCACTCCCTGGCCGCGGTCCTGGCCAGCGCGGCGATACCTCCGAGCCAGGCACGCTCCGGCAGGCTGCCCCGGAGCCCGAAGTCGCCGCCGGTGTCCTGCACGGCTACGAACACCCCGCCTCCGGCGGTGAAGTACGACGCGACCGACCGCGCCGTCTCGAAGGCGTCCCGTTGCAGCTCCAGCGCGGTCTCGGGCGAGCCGACCGCCGCGAGACCGCCGAGGTGCACGACCGCCCGCGAGTCCGGGGGGACGCTGGACACGACGGTGGCCCGGAAGCCGTGGTCGGTCAGCCTGGCCGCCACCATGTCCGCGACCCCGAGGCCGTCTTCGGTCACGGCGATCGGCTCGTCCCCGAGACCGGCCAGGGTCAGCCCGGGCGCGGGGGTGAGGACCGTACGGACGGCGAGCCTGCTGAGTCCGGCCGACCCGGCGGGCTCGTGCCGGGGGGCGGGGATCTCGTCGTCCGCGGCGGGCCCGTCGACGGGCGCGACCACGGCAGGGGCGGTGGTGGCAGGTACGGCACTGTCGGGGGCGGCGGTCGTGGCTGTGAACGCGTCGACGATCTGCCGCAGCGTACGGAGCTTCAGGAGCTCTCCCACCTGCCCGTCGGCGTGGCCGTCACCGACCCGCTCCCGCATGGCGGAAAGGATCTCCACCCGCTTGATCGAATCCACCCCCAGATCCGACTCGAGCTCCATGTCCACATTCAGCATCGCGACCGGATACCCCGTCCGTTCCGCCACCACGGACAGCAGCAACTCCTCGAACCCTTCCGCGGACATGTCCTGGGGTACGCCGGGAGCCGGGGCCGGCGGCGGCTCCGGAAGCACGACAGGGGCGGCGACCGCGGGCGACGCGGAAGGCACGGCGGCCGTCGGAGGAGGGGTGGTCATCGGAGGAACCGTGACCTCGGGCGAGACGGGCCGGACCGTCGGCGCGACCGGCACGGCGGGTGACGCGAACAGCGCCTGAGTACCCGCCGGTGCGCCGCTCTGCGCTCCCAGCATCGCGCTGAAGGTCGTCTCCGTCATCTGCAGGAAGGCCAAGTGGCTGTCGATCAGCATGCGTTGGCAGGCCTCATGGGCCTGTGCCGTGTAGCGCTGCACGTTGTCGATCACGGCGAACCAGTCGGCGCTCGTACCCGCTCCCGAAGGCGGGAGATTCGCGGCAGTCGCGGTGGGTACGGCGAGAGCGAGGGGCGCGGGCTCGACGGCAGTGGGGACGGCGGCCGCCTGCGCCGGTACCTGCACCGCGGGCGGGGGTACGTCGAGCGCGCGGGACGGGTTCGGCGCGGGCAGCGCCTCGGCCCCTCCGGCGGGCGGGTAGACCCGCCCCTGGTTCCTGCCGTTGATCTGCACGGTCATTCTGGGCTTGCGCTCCTCGGCTGCTGCTGCGGGCGGCGCGTAGGGCGCCCACAGGTCGTCGTGGTCAAGTGGGACGCCCCGCACGGCGAGCCGGCCGAGCGCGTCCTGGAGGGAGGTGATTCCGTTGCGGCCCTTGCGGTCCAGGCCGACCGCCAGGTGTTCGCGGTCCCCGAGGATCTGCGTGACGAGTCCCGTGAGCGTGTCACCGGCGCCGACCTCGATGAACGTCCGCACTCCTGCGGCGTACATCGCCTCGATCTCGTCGCTGAACAGCACGGGCGAGGCCAGGTGTTCGGCGATCCTGCGCCGGATCTCATCGGGAGCGGACGGATACACCGCGGCGTCGGCGTTCCCGTAGACCTCGAGCCGGGGCTCGCCGACCGCGATCCCGCGCAGGTACTCGAGAAGCGGTTCGCTCGCCGGTGCGACCACGGGGCTGTGGAAGGCCGTCGCGGCTTCCAGCCGTCGAGTGGTGATCCCCTCGGCCGCAAGTTTCCGCTCGATGACGTCGACGGCTACGGACGCGCCGGAAATCACCGTCTGACTGGGGGCGTTGTGGTTGGCCAGCCAGATGTCGTCGGCGTCACAGCCGGCGATGACGTCCTCGATACGGGCGCGCCCGGCCGCCGCGGCCAGCATTGCACCCGGCTTGGCTGCCGCCTCGCGCATCAGCTCCCCGCGACGACGGGCGAGGTTCACCAGCGACTCGGCCTCCAGGGCGCCCGCGGCGTGCAGCGCCACCAGTTCACCGAAACTGTGGCCTGCCACGCAGTCCGGTCGCAGTCCGAGACCGTGGAGCACCTCGATCAGAGCGAGACTGTGCACCGCCAGTGCGGGCTGCGCCCACTCGGTCCCGGTCAGCAGAGCCTGCTGGACGGCGCGTTCCCCGTCGCTGAAGGCCGGTGGCGGGAACACCACACGGTGCAGCTCACGACGATCGAACTCCATGGTGCCCAGCCGGTCCCATACCGCCTGGGCGGCCGGGGACAGCATGGCCACGTCCGCACCCATGCCGACGTACTGAGCGCCCTGTCCCGGGAAGAGGAACCCGATCCGGCCGACGGAGGCCGCGCCGGTGGCGTAGTGGACGCCGGTCGGCGTGGAGAAGCCCGTGTCCGGCTGCCGGCCGATCAGCGCGAAGGCCTGCTCGAGCTTGTCCGACAGGTCGTCGTTGTGTGCCGCGACGATCGCGAGGCGTACGGAATCACTCGCCCGGAAGTCCTGCTGGCTCTTCCGCGCGATCTCGGACAGCGGCCGGTCGCTGTCGGTCCTCCGTTCCAGGAGGGCGGCGGCCGACGGGGCGCTGAGGAGCACCAACTCGGTGGGGGCGGTCCGGGTACGCCATGCCTCACGTGCACCGGACCCGGCGGAAGGGGTGTACTCCTCCAGCGTGACGTGGAAGTTGCTGCCGCCGAAGCCGAAGCTGGACACGGCTGCCCGGCGCGGTCGGTCCGCGGAGCGTACCCACGGACGCGACAGGGTGTTCACGTAGAACGGGCTGTCGTCGATCCGCATCGCGGGGTCGGGCCGGTCCACCTTGATCATCGGCGGGAGGACCTTGTGGTGCAGGGCGAGGACGCTCTTGAGGAGACCGACGGCACCGGCGGCACACTTGGTGTGGCCGACCTGCGACTTGACCGAGCCGATGGCACACCACTGTCCGTCCTTCCGGTCGCACTCCTCGAACACCTGGCGAAGTGCGGCGAACTCCGCGGCGTCCCCCGCGTTGGTCCCGGTGCCGTGTGCCTCCACCAGTTCTACGGTCTCCGGTCCGTAGCCGGCGTCCTCGTAGGTGCGTCGCAGAGCTCGTGCCTGGCCATCGGGCACCGGCGCGTAGATCGCGCCGCTCCTGCCGTCCGACGAGGTGCCGATCCCGCGGATCACGGCATAGACGCGGTCGCCGGCGCGCTCCGCGTCGGTGAGTCGCTTCAACGCGTACATGGCGATGCCCTCGCCGAGCATCGTGCCGTCGGCCGCTTCGGAGAAGGGGCGGCAGTCGCCGGTGGGTGACAGGGCTGGTGTCTTGGAGAAGCACATGAAGGTACCGGCGTCGTTGGAGGCGTCGACGCCTCCACTGATCACCAGGTCGGCCCGGCCGAGGGCGAGTTCGCTCACCGCCGTCGAGAGGGCCGCGAAGGAGCTCGCGCACGCCGCGTCCGTGATGTGGTTGGTGCCGTGCAGATCGAACCTGTTGGCGATCCGGCCCGCGATGACGTTGCCGAGCAGCCCCGGAAAGGTCGACTCCTGCCAAGGGGCGTAGTGGTCGGTGATGCTGTCGCAGACGGCCTGCGCCTCGTCCTCGGGGATCCCGTTCTCCCGTAGGGCCTTGAGCCAGACCGGGCGTTGGATCCGCGCGGTCATGTGCGTGAACAGTTCCGTGGCGCCCGCCCCGAGGATCACGGAGACGCGGTCGCGGTCCGTTCCCCGGAGTCCGCCGATGTCGGTGAGGACCTGCTCGGCGACGGTGAGTGCGAGCAACTGCACGGTGTCCGTGGCACCGAGGGTGTTCGGCGGGATACCGAAAGCCATCGGGTCGAACCCGACGTCGGACAGGAAGGCCCCCCGGCGGGCGTAGGTCTTGTCCGGGGCGGCGGGGTCTGGGTCGTAGTAGTCCTCGACCAGCCAGCGGGCGGCAGGGACCTCCGTGATCTGGTCACGGCCGGTGACGACCGTGTGCCAGAATCCGTCGGCTCCGTGCTCGCCGGGCATGAGAGCGCCGATGCCGACCACGGCGATCGGAACCTGTCGGGGACGAGAGACGGACATGCTCTCCACTTCCTTGCTGTTCGGTGGTGGGCGCGGGGAGCGCGGTCAGGCGAGGCGGCACGGGGTGAAGGCGAACGCCGAGGACGGCACCGGCACGCCGTAGGTGCGGAGCTGGTGCGCGCGGGTGGTCACCGCGGCGCCTTCGAGCAGGTTGAGCGCGATCTGCACCACGGAGCGGTTGGCCGGGTCCGCGAGAAAGCTGTCCGCGGTCCAGCGGTTGAACGCGCCCATCGCCGGGCCGCACCAGATCTGGTAGTCACTGCGCCGGGTGGAGTCCCCGGTGATCGCCCAACGGCTGGAGTTCCCCAGGTACCAGCGGAAGACCAGTGCCATGCGGTGTCTGGGATCCTTCTCCGCGCGTTCGACCTCCGCGGGGTCGCGCTGTTGCCAGAAGCGCCGCGTCCACGCCCACGCCTCGTCGATCGGGGCTCTGAACACGTCCCGTTCGAGCTTGGTGCGCAGCTGCGACGGCAGCTCTTCCAGAGAGGGATGGGCCTGGTACGCCTCGTAGAGGCGACCGGCCCTCTGGGCGAACAGGCTGCCCCGGCGCAGGACTTGCAGCTTTACGCCCGCTTCGAACATGTCGGCGGCCGGGGCCATGATCACGTCGGCGATGTCCGCGTCGGCGAGCATCGCCTTCGCGTCGTCCGAGATTCCCGCTTCCACGGCGACCTGGTTCACCGACCCCGTGACCACGTAGGCCGCGCCGAGTGCGAAAGCGGCGGCGACCCCGTCCGGAGTGCCCAGCCCGCCGGCGGCACCGATCCTGACCTCCCGTGTGTACCCGAGGCGCCGGGCGATTTCCTCCCGCAGGCGCAGGATCCGCGGCAGCAGGACACCGAGGGGCCGGTTGTCGGTATGCCCACCGCTGTCCGACTCCACCGTGAGGTCTTCGGCGACCGGCACCGCTGCGGCCAGCTCGGCTTCCTCCGCGGTGAGCTCTCCGCTCCCGACCAGTGGACGGAGCAGCTCGGGTGGCGCCGGCGAGAGGAAGTGTGTCGCGACCTCAGGTCGCGACACCTTGGCGAAGAGCCGCGTACGCCGCACGATCCGCCCGTCCGGGCCCCTGCGCAGCCCCGCTGCCGAGCACAGCACCACGGCCGGGGTGAGTTCCATGTAGGCCGACACCGAGACGCAGGGGACGGCGTGGCGCAGCAGCAGCTTGGCGACCCGGTACTCCAGACCGGGCTCGCTCGGCGAATGGATCAGATTCACCCCCCAGTTCGACATGCCGGCCAGCTCTGCGGCCAACTCGCGCACCGCTCGCTCCACCTCGGTGAAGCCGAGCCCACCCGCACCGAAGAACCCGAGCATCTCCGCCCGCGCCATCGCCACCACCATGCGCGTCGTGGCGATGCCGTTCGCCATCTCCCCGGCCACGTAGGGGAAGCGGACACCGTGGGCCTCACAGAAGGTTCGCCCTCCCAGCCACTCCGGATACAGCGGTGGCAGTGTGCCGACGATGTCCCCCGCGGGCCTGGGGCCCATCACCAGGCCCAGCTCCCGGCCGGTGGAACCGGAGACGATGTGCGCATGGTGGCGAACCTGCCGGACGCAGGCGGCGATCTGCTCCGGTGTGAAGACCGGCGAGGCGGTGACGGTCCCGTCAGGACATGCCAGTACGGACAAGGGGTGGTTTCCCATCAGGAAGAGGTGCGAACAGCGTGTCGTGAGGTGAGATGCACCCCGTGCGAGGACGGCGGTGCGGGTCAGGGTGCTCCGGTGGCCGACGCGGTCCGTCTCGTGCTGATGCCGGTCGTCAGGTAGTCGAGATCGACACGGATCCCCGACGAGAACGGGCCCAGCAGGTTCCGCACGCGGGTGTCGTCGAAACGTCGGCGATGGCTGAGGTACGGCGTGAACCCGGGGTAGAGGTCCGCGGCTGCTTCCAGCCGGGCCGGGTCGTCCGGCCTCTTCTCCACGAGCCGTACCTTCACCGGCGCGATCCGCTCCACCAGAGCGGTGAGGACCGTGGTCGCGACATCGTGGTCGTGGACGACGTGGTAGACGTCGGCCCGTCCTGAGGGCGGCCGGCTCGCCAACTGAACCATGACGGCCGCCGCATGCTCCACCGGCATCAGGTTCAGATGCCCGTGGGGGTGACCCGCCAGCCGTACCACGGGGCGGTACTCATCGGGGATGTCCCTCTCGGCGAGACCGCCGCTCCGCGCCGAGGACTCCACGATCCGGGAGAGGAACTGCAGCGGGTGCTCGGGAAGTTCGGGGTGCGGTGGCAGGTCTGTGACCAGGACACTCGGACGCATGACCACGACCGGCCGCCCATGGAGCCGTGACCAGTCGCGCACCAGGACTTCGGCCTCGTACTTGGACTGCTCGTAGCTGTTCTCGAAGCCGTACCGGTCGTCCAGCTCGTCCTCGTAGATGACACCCTCACGGCGCGCGCCGCCCACGAATGCGGTGCCGATGTGGTGGACCAGCGGACGGCGGGCCCCGGCGGCGGCCAACTCCAGTACGCGTCGGGTGCCTTCGACGTTGGTCCGGCGCAGGCTTCCGAGGTCGTCGTCCAGGTTGATGTTGCCGGCGCTGTGCCAGATCACGTCCAGCTCGTCCGCCAGTCGCCGGAACTCGGCATTGGGCAGCCCCAGTCCCGGCCGGCACAGGTCGGTCTCCATGACACGGAGCCGGCGGGGAAGCTCCGTGATCAGCGCGAGCGGTGCACCGGTCAGCTCCATGAAGCGCGTGATCCGCCCCAGCGCGCAGCCGGACCCGGCGTGCGCGAGGACCGTCAACGAGTCGTGCTGTTCCAGTAGTTGGCGGACAAGACGCAGTCCTAGGAAGCCGGTGGCCCCGGTAAGAGCGACTCGCACTTTTCAGTAACTCCAGAGTTCAGGGAGTGGAGATCCGGTTGCCTTGCCAGGCAGCCGTGGAGCTTGTGGAGTCGCCCGTGAATCCCCCCGGTCGGTCTTCCGCCATGGACAACCACCGGCTGGCGGGCATGGAAACGGCAATCGACTGACACGTTCGCCCAATTTCACCCGATTGGACCTGTACTCCGGGATCGCTGACGGCGAGACGCTCCCTCACCCGCCGAAGTACGCGCGCTGCGGGCGCCGTTGCCTGCGACGGCAGGCCGGATCGCACCTCTAGTCATTAATTATGAATACATCTTGACAGGGTGCTGGTCCGCGCCGACGATGAACCCACTTCACCGAGCCGCGCACGCAGGAGCCGCCTGTCATGTTGTCGTTGCATGCACGAAAGCCGTCCGCACCGGTCTCCGGGCACCTGCCGATGGGAAGCCCTGGAGGGACCGCGCGGGCCGTGACGGTGGACAGCCGTCGGGTGCTCCGAGGTGGCAGGGCGTGGATCCCCGTCATGGGTGAGTTCCACTTCAGCCGGTACCCGGCCGCCGAATGGCGCGAGGAGCTGCTGAAGATGCGCGCGGGCGGCATCGACCTCGTGGCGACGTATCTCTTCTGGAACCAGCACGAGGACCGGCGCGGCACCTTGTGCTTCGACGGGAGTCTCGACGTGCGCCGCTTCGTCGGGCTGTGCGCGGAACTCGGCCTGGCCGTAGCGGTGCGCATCGGCCCGTGGTCGCACGGCGAGTGCCGCAACGGCGGCTTCCCCGACTGGCTCGAGGACGTCGACTGCGCACCGCGCACCGACGACCCGGCCTATCTCGCGCTCGTCGAGCCGTACTACGCCCGGATCTCGCACGAACTGCGCGGCCTCGCCCACGACGAGGGCGGCCCGGTCGTCGCCGTCCAGGTGGAGAACGAGCTGTACGACCAGCCCGCCCATCTCGCGACGCTGCGGCGCATGGCGGAGGACGCCGGTATCCGGGCGCCGCTGTGGACCGCGACCGGCTGGGGCGCGGCCCAGCTGCCCGAGGACGTGCTGCTGCCGCTGTACGGCGGCTATCCGGAGGCCTTCTGGGAGGACGCGCACGAGGGCTGGACGCGGGACATGCGCCGCCACTACTTCTTCACGCCCATCCGCGACGACCACGCCATCGGCGCCGACCTCAGGAACTCCGCGCCCACGGGCACCGGCCCCGACGACCGGCGCTACCCGTACGCCACCTGCGAACTGGGGGGCGGCATGGCCGTCGCCTACCACCGCCGCCCGCTCGTGCCGGCCGAGGACATCACCTCGCTGGCGCTGTCGAAACTCGGCAGCGGCTCCGTGTGGCAGGGCTACTACCTGTACCACGGGTGCTCCCAGCGCCTGGACCACACGGTTCCCAACCAGGAGTCCCACGCGACGGGTTACCCCAACGACCTGCCCAAGGTCTCCTACGACTTCCAGGCTCCGCTGGGCGAGTACGGGCAGGTGCGGCCGTCGTTCCACGGCCTGCGGCTCCAGCATCTCTTCCTGCGGGACTCCGGCGCCGACCTGGCCGGAATGCCGTTGTCGCTGCCCGACACCGGACCCGACGGGCTCGACGACCGGACCACTCTGCGCTGGGCCGTCCGGTCGGACGGCGAGCGGGGCTTCCTGTTCGTCAACAACCACCAGCCCCACGAGCCGTTGCCGCGGCACGAGGAGGTCCGCTTCCGGGTCCGGCTGGACGGCGGGCGCGCCGTCACCCTCCCCGAGCAGCCGGTGACCGTACCCTCCGGAGCGCACTTCGTCTGGCCGATCGGCTACGACCTCGGTGATGGAGTACGTCTGGACTGGGCGACGGCCCAGCCCGTCACCCGGCTCGACGTCGACGGCACGCCCCTGACCGTGCTCGCCGCCACCGCCGGGATCGCCGTGAGTCTCGCCCTCCCCGCCGGGCTGCGTGTCGAAGGCCCTGCCGACGTGACGGCCGGGCCGGACGCCACGCTGGTGAGCGTGCCGGAGCCCGGCACGGCCGCCGTCCTGACGGTCCACGGCCCGGCCGGCCCCGTGCGCGTACTCGTGCTCGACGAGGAGCGCGCGCGGTCCGTGAACCGGGTCCGCGTCTGGGGCGAGGACCGCCTCGTCCTGTGCGATGAGCTCGTCCTGGCGGACGGCCCCGAACTGCGCCTGCGCACCGACTCCCCGACCGCCTCGTTCGCTCTGCTGCCCGCACCCGCGGCACTGTCCGGGCCCGGGCTGGGCGCCCCCGGGCCCGACGGCGCCTTCACCCGGTGGACGCTCAGCCTCCCCCAGGAGACGCACGAGCCCGTGGTGACATGCGTACGGGCCGAGGCCGGCACCCCGCCCGCGAGGAGTGGTGGCTCGCACGACCGCGCCTCCGCACCCCGGGACGAGGACTTCGACACGGCCTCCGTGTACCGGATCTCCGTGCCCCACGACGCCTTCGAGGGTGGGGGCGAGGTGTTGCTGCGCCTCTCCTTCACGGGTGACGCCGCGCGGGCGTACATCGGCGGCCGGCTCGTCGCCGACCACTTCTGGTACGGCCCGGACTGGGAGATCGGCCTGCGCCGGTTCGCCGAGGAGGCCGTCGAGCACGGCGTCGAGATCCGCCTGCTTCCCCTGGCACGCGACAGCAAGGTGTACGTCGACGCCTCGGTCCGCGAGGGTCTCGATGCGGCCCACGGGACGACCGCCCTGCACGCGGCCCGTCTGGTACCCGTCCACCGGGCGGCCGTTCGTTCCGCCGGGGCCGACCATGACTGATCTCGGCCGCAGAGCCCTGCTCCGCGGCGCGGGCGGTCTCGGCCTGGGCGCGCTGGCCGCCCCGGCGCTGGCCGCGTGCGGCTCCGCCGACGCCTCGCCGGTGTCGTCCGGCCGGGTCGACGTCAGCCTCTGGACCCACGACCCCGGCTACATCAAGACGTTCGGGACAGCGGTGAAGGACCCCGCGCTGATGCGCGGCTCCCGCTTCGACTACCGGGTACGGGCAACCGCCGCGGCTCCCTCCGATGTCGTCACCCGGATGATCGCGCAGGCGGTCGCCGACGGGAACACCCCCGATCTCGCGGGCATCGTCATCGACCAGTACCCCCGTGTGATGGGTGCCTCGATCGCCGAGAACCTCTTCGTCGACCTGACGGAGACCGTGCGGCCGTCCGGCGACGACCTTCTGAAGCTCGCCCCCTACACGGTCGGCGGCGTCCCCTACGGCCTGGACTCCGACAACTCGATCAGCGTCCTCTACTACCGGCAGGACGTCTTCGACGAGTACCGCGTCCCCCAGGACGTGGAGACGTGGGAGGAACTGGCGGAACACGGCGAGCGGCTGCACTCGGACCACCGCGTCAGCCTGGGCATGGTCTCCACCGGGGACAACGGATCCGTGGTCAACGGGTTCCTGCAGCTCCTGCTGCAACGTGGCGGCGGGTTCTTCGACGCCTCCGGCGAACTGGTGCTGGACTCCCCCGAAGCCGTCGAGGTGCTGGACTTCATGTGCCGCGGTGTGCGCACCGGTGTCCTGCTCGCCCTGCCCGATCCCTACGGCAGCGCGTGCGCCGCGGCTCTCAAGTCCGGTCGGCTGGCGGCAACGGCCATGCCCAACTGGTACAACGCCTACGGCCTGCAGGCCAACGTGCCCGAGCAGAAGGGCCGGTGGCGGATGCGCACGCTGCCGCGCTTCACCGGCGGCGGTCACCTCGCCTCCACCATGGGCGGCACGGCCTTCACCGTGCTGAAGGGAAAGCCCCGCACGGACGCGGCCCTCGAGCTCCTGCGCCGCGTCTATCTCAGCCGCGACGGACAGATCCTGCGCTACAGGTCCGGTGGTTTCCTGCCCACCTTGAAGCCGCTGTACAAGGATCCCGAGCTCCTCGGCATCAAGGACGAGTACCTCGGCGGACAGCGGGTCTTCGATGTCTACAGCCGAGCCGCCGCCGACCTGCCGCTCTTCTACCAGGCGCCCGGCATGCAGATCCTGAGCGACGTTCTCGGCGGCCCGGTGCTCGACGCGCTCAAGGGCCGTACCTCTCCCGCCGCCGCCATCGAGGCCGGACTCGGTGCCTACCGACAGCAGGTGAAGCGGTGACCACTTCGCCCACCACCCACGCCACAGCCTCCCGGACCACTGCTCCCCGCAACGGGGGCCGGGCCTTCGACGAGGCTCCCCGCTCCTGGTGGTCACGCCACCAACGGGTCCTGGCGCCGTACATCTTCATCTCGCCGTTCTATGTGCTCTACGGCCTCTTCATGGCCGTCCCCGTCCTCGTCGGTCTCTGGCTCAGCTGTACGGAATGGGCCGGCCTCGGCGCCCCGCGCTGGGTAGGACTGCGCAACTACCGGGACCTGTTGACCGATCACAGCTTCTGGACGTCGGTGGGCAACACCACGCTCTACATGGTCTTCACCCTGTGCGTGGTCGTACCGGCAGCCTTGCTCATCGCCCAGGCCCTCAACGCCCGGGGCCTGCGCGGAAGGGACCTGTTCCGCCTGGCCTACTTCATGCCCGTGGTGATCTCTCCCATCGTCATCACCCTGCTGTTCGGACTGTTCTTCGACAACGAGTTCGGCCTGATCAACGCGGTGGGCCAGGCCCTCTTCGGGTTCGGCGGAATCGACTGGCTCGGCTCTCCCGGCTGGGCGCGGGTGGCCGTCGTCGTACTAGTCCTGTGGCGGTGGACCGGCTACCTCACCATCTTCTTCCTCGCCGGCCTGCAGAGCGTGCCCCGCGAGCTCTACGAGGCGGCCGCCATCGACGGCGCGGGGCCGGTGCGCCGGTTCCGGGACGTCACCCTGCCCGCGCTGCGTCCGGTGACGGCGTTCGTCGCCGTGACCGTGCTGGTCAACACGGCGCAGATCTTCGACGAGCCGTTCCTCCTCACCCAGGGCGGGCCGGGCGAATCGACCCTGTCGGTCGCCATGTTCATCTTCCGCGCCGGATTCCAGCGTCAGCAACTCGGTTACGCGGCCGCCGCCGGAGTGCTCCTCTTCGTCGCCGTGTTCCTGCTCGGGCAGTTCGCGATGCGTGCCCTCGGCGTAGGAAAGGACAAGCGATGACCACCGCGACCACCCGGATACCTGGCAGCCGGCCCGGGCGGAGTGCCCGCCGCGTTCGGACCGCCGGCGGGCGCGTGCTCCTGTACGCGTTCCTGATCACCCTGCTCCTGGTCTTCGCCCTCCCACTGCTGTGGGCGCTGTCCTCCTCGTTCAAGGACCGGGGTGACATCTTCGGCTACCCGCCGCGGCCGCTGCCGTCACCGGCGACCCTGGACAACTACCGCGGTCTGCTCGACGGACAGCCCTTCTGGAGCTGGCTGCTGACCAGCACCGTGGTGGCGGTCATCTCCACCGTGGCCTCCGTCGGCCTGTGCTCGCTTGCCGGCTTCGCCTTCGCCAAGTACCGCTTCCGCGGCAGGAACGCGCTCTTCACCCTCATGTTCAGCTCGCTGGCGGTGCCGTTCGCCGTCATCGTCGTGCCGCTGTTCGTCATGGTCGCCAAGGCACACCTCACCACCCCGTACTTCGCCCTGGTGGTGCCCTGGGTGGCGCCGGCCTTCGGGATCTTCATGATGCGGCAGTTCACCGAGCAGGCCGTCCCCGACGCCCTGCTGGACGCGGCACGGGTGGACGGATGCACCGAGTTCGGACTCTTCCGGCGCATCGTGCTGCCCCTGTTGCGTCCGGCACTGGGGGCGCTGGGCGTGTGGTCCTTCCTCAACAGCTACAACAGCCTGATCTGGCCGCTCATCGTGATCAGCACCCCGGGCGACTACACGCTGCCGCTCGGAATCCAGGCCCTCTTCGGTGCGACCGGCCGCCAGTACGACCTCGTACTGGCGGGCGCAGTCCTCGCGGCCGTCCCGAGCCTGCTGGTCTTCTTCCTGCTGCGGAAACAGCTCCTCGAAGGGCTCACCGCCGGCGCCGTCAAGAGCTGACCGCCCCGCTCCCCACCACCCGACCCACGGAAGGCCGCTCCACCATGACCACCCCGCTGCCGGCCCACCTTCCCTCCGCTCTCACCATCTCCCTGTGGGATTTCACCTGGTACACCCGCACCGGCCCCGGCGAGCCCTTCGCCGACCTCGACCGCGCCTTCGCCGAAGCGGTCGAGCGCGGATACAACACCGTCCGCATCTGCGCCATGCCGCTCCTCCTGTTCGGCACCGGCCTCGACACCAGCAGGCTCCGGCTCGGCCCTCTCGGCGGCGCGTACGGACAGCGGGTGCGCTGGTACGACGTCCGCGGCACCACCGAGATCGACGCCCGCGCCCACCTGCTCGCCCTGTTCGAGGCGGCCAGGCGGCACGACTGCTTCGTCATCCTCTCCAGCTGGGAGTACCAGCAGTCGCCCTCCTTCGCCGGTGACCGGTCCTGGTTCGACGCGATCATGGCGATCGAGCCCGAGCGCCGTGCGGAGGCACTCGCCGACGCGCAGGCCGACCTCATCGACTTCCTCGCCGGTCACGACGGCCTGGACGACCGGATCGCCTTCACCGAGCTCCACAACGAGGTCCAGGCGGGCCGTCTGACCGAAGGACTCACCGGCGAGGACGCCGTCGTGGCCCTGCGCCCCCGTCTGCAACGCGGCCTGGACCGGTTCCGCAAGCGGCACCCCGACCGGCCGGTCACCGTCAACTACGCCGGGGTGCCCGTCGGTTCCATGCGAGGCGTCCCCCGCGACATCGACGTGGCCGTCTTCCACCCCTATGTCTACGGCGTCCTCGACGAACTCCTCGACACCTATGCGCTGCGTGACCCCTCACGGCCGTTCCCCCAGGAACGCGCCGCCCGGGAGCTTCTGCGCGCCGGAGCACCCGCCCTGGAGGATTGGGCGCCACCGGAGGAGGACCGGTGGCGCCTCGAAGCGACCGTTGTCGGCCCGCGCGAGGTCTACCTCCACGACTGGTGCGATCCGGATCTCTTCGACGCCTGGCTGTACGACCGCTACGCCGTCCACCGCTCCGCGATGGAGGCGAAGCTCAGCATCTGGATCGCGGCTGCCGCGGACTGGGCCGCCGAGACAGGTGTGCCGCTCGTCTTCGGCGAGGGATGGATCGGTTACACGCCCCTGCACGGCGCCTTCGAAGAGGGCCCGGTCGGAGCCGCGTTCTGCCGCCGTGCCGTCACCGAGGCGGCCCGGGCGGGAGCACGCGGAGCCGTGGTGTGCTCCAACGCCGCCCCGCAGCACCCCATGTGGCGGGACGTACGCCTCCAGCAGGAGTGCAACGCCCTGCTCGGAGTCTGATCCGTGGCCGATGCGCGCACCCGCCACGG
>NZ_JBHWZS010000070.1:0-32925 GCF_042728155.1 Streptomyces sp. NPDC060209 | reverse complement strand
GTCCTGCTGACGGCGGCGACGAGCGTCGGTCTGTTGCTGCGCGGCTACCACTGGCCGCTGGACGTGGTGGCCGGCTGGTGCCTCAGCGGGGTGCTGCTGCTCGCACTCCGGGCGGGTACGAGAAGCGGTCAGCTCCCGAAGTAGGCGTCGAAGTTCTTCGAGAACTCCCAGTTGTTGAAGCGGTCCCAGTTGATGGACCAGGTCATCAGCCCGCGCAGGCCGGACCAGGTGCCGTGCGTCTGGTAGGAACCGCAGTCGGTCTTCTTCGTCAGGCAGTTCAGCGCCTTGGTGACCTCGGCGGGCGAGGTGTGGCCGTTGCCCGCCTGGGTGGACGCCGGAAGGCCGAAGGCGACCTGTTCCGGACGCAGCGCGGGGAAGACCTTGGCCTGGTCGCCCGCGACGGGGAAGCCGGTGAGCAGCATGTCGGTCATGGCGATGTGGAAGTCGGCACCGCCCATGGAGTGGTACTGGTTGTCCAGGCCCATGATCGAGCCGGAGTTGTAGTCCTGGACGTGCAGCAGGGTGAGGTCGTCGCGCAGTGCGTGGATGACCGGCAGGTAGGCGCCGGCGCGCGGGTCCTGGCCACCCCAGGGGCCCGAGCCGTAGTACTGGTAGCCGAGCTGCACGAAGAAGGTCTCGGGGGCCATGGTGAGGACGAAGTCGTCGCCGTACTTGGCCTTGAGGGACTTCACCGCGGAGATCAGGTTGACGATGACGGGGGTCGTCGGGCTGCGGAAGTCGGTGTCACCCGTCGCGAGTGAGAGCGAGTGACCCTCGAAGTCGATGTCCAGGCCGTCGAGTCCGTAGGTGTCGATGATCTTGCTGACGGAGGTGACGAAGGTGTCGCGGGCCGCGGTCGAGGCGAGCTGCACCTGACCGTTCTGGCCGCCGATCGAGATCAGCACCTTCTTGCCGGCTGCCTGCTTGGCCTTGATGGCGGCCTTGAACTCGGCTTCGCTCTCCACGTTCGGGCATTCGGCGGCGGGGCAGAGAGAGAAGCGGATGTCCCCCGAGGTGACGGACGTCGGCTCGCCGAAGGCGAGGTTGATGACGTCCCACGAGTCGGGCACATCGGCCATCCGCGTGTAGCCGGAGCCGTTGGCGAAGCTGGAGTGCAGGTAGCCGACGAGGGCGCGGGCCGGGAGGCCTCCGTCACTGCCTCCCCCTCCGCCCGTGCCCGTGGTGACACTCACGGCCGCCGACTTCGCCGACTCACCGGCGGCGTTGACCGCCGTGACCTGGAAGCTGTACGCGGACGACGCGGCCAGCCCCGTCACGGTCGCCGAGGTGCCGGTGGTGTCGAGGACCTTCGTGCCGCCGCGGTAGACGCGGTAGCCGGTGGCGCCGGCGGACGCGGTCCAGGACAGCGGGACGGCCGAGGCGGTGGCGGTGCCGGCCCGCAGTCCGGTGGGGGTGGCGGGCACGGCGACCGGGTCGCCGCCGGGGCCGGTCAGGGTGAGGTCGTCGGCGTAGTAGGCGGGGGTGCCGTACCAGCCGTGGGTGTAGACCGTCACCGACGTGGTCGCGGGACCGGTTCTGAAGGTGGTGGTGAGCTGCTGGTACGCACCGGCCGACTGGGTCCAGGTGGAGACGTCGGTGGTGCCGGTGCCGGATGCCCCGAGGTAGACGTAGCTGCCCTGCACCCACGCGCCGAGCGTGTAGGAGGAGTCGGGCTTCACCGTCACCGTCTGGGAGCACCGGGCGTTGTCGCTACCCGCCGGTGTCGCCTTCAGGGCCGAGGTCCCGCTGTGCACGGGCGTACTGACGGCCGTGCCGCTGCCGCCGGTGCAGCTCCAGCCGTCCAGCCCCGCCTCGAATCCGCCGTTGCGCGCCAGATCGGCGTCTGCCGCACCGGCGGCCGGCGCCGTGGCGGCCAGAGCGCCGGCGGCGAGCAGAGCGGCCGAGAGGACGGCCAGAAGTCCGGAGAAGCGGACGGGTGGTCCGGTGCGGGATCCGGTGCGTTCCACAACTGCCTCCGTGCGGCGGGTGATTGAGCGGTCCGCGCACAACATGGTCCAGACCAATCAGGTTGTCAAGACCTCTGGCGGCGCCTCACACCCCGCCGCCTCTCGCGCCCCGGGCCGCCGCGGCCTCGTGCAGGGCGAGCTCCAGGAGGCTCGCGTCGGTGAGGGTGCCCGCGCCGTCGGGCGGGATCAGCCACCGCACCCCGCCCACGGTGCTGCCCGGCCGGGGGACGACGATCCACGTCCCTCCGCCCACCCCCCGGATGCCTGTCCCGATCCAGCGGGCCGCCGTCCCCGGGGGCACGAAGAAACCCATTTGGGAGTCACCGAAGTCCGCGAGGACGGGTCCCGGCCGGTCGAGGAGCCGGGTGAGCACGTCGAGCGTCGGATAGCCCAGCTCCCCCGGAACGATCAGCACGTCCCAGCGCTTGCCGGCGGGAAGGAGCGCCATCCCCTGGGGGTTGCGCTCCCACTCCCTCCGGCAGGCGCCCGGATCCGGTGCCACCGACGCGAGCCATGCGACCGCGGCCTTTGCCCCCGTGCGGCCCATGAGCCACCTTCCCTTCCCGTGGGCACCGGCAGCTGATGCCGGTGCGTTCAGGGAAGAGAGGGGGCTCGAGCCGGATCATGACGCGGGTTCGGCTACCGATCGGTAGTGAGCTGGGTCACCCGGACCCGACGGTCCGAGCGGCGCATCGGCCGGCCCGCCCGGCCTCAGCTGTCGAAACCCAGCCCCAGCCGGTCCATGGTCCGCAGCCACAGGTTGCGGTGGCCGTCATGGCTGTCCGCCCGCGCGAGGGACCTCTTGGTGAGCTCGATCCCGGCCCAGGCGAACGGCTCGGGAGGGAAGGGCATCGGCCTGGACCGGACCATCCGCAGACCGGTCCGCACGGTCTCCCGGCCCGACAGCAGATCGAGCATGACCTCGGCCCCGAAGCGCGTGGCCCCTACGCCCAGTCCGGTGTATCCGGCGGCATACGCGACCCGCCCCCGATGGGCCGTACCGAAGAACGCGGAGAAGCGGGAACACGTGTCGATCGCACCGCCCCAGGCATGACTGAAACGCACACCCGACAGCTGGGGAAAGCACTCGAAGAACTGCCCGGCGAGTTTCAGGAAGGTCTCCGGACGCTGGTCCAGCGCGGAATCCAGCCGGCCGCCGTACGGATAGACGGCGTCATATCCGCCCCACAGGATCCGGTTGTCCGAGGAGAGCCGGAAATAGTGGAACTGATTGGCGCTGTCCCCCAGTCCCTGACGGTTGTGCCAGCCGACCGAGGCGAGCTGATCCGCACCGAGGGGCTCCGTCATCAGCGCGTAGTCGTACACCGGGACCGTGTACGGGCGCACCCTCTTCACCAGCGACGGGAAGATGTTTGTGCCGAGAGCGACATGGCGGGCGAACACCCTGCCGTAAGGGGTGCGCACGGCCGTACCGGCGCCCGACCGGACGAGTTCGAGGCCGCGGGTGTGCTCGTGGATCCGTACGCCGAGGCCGAGGCATGCCTCTTTCAGACCCCAGGCGAGCTTCGCCGGATGCAGCATGGCGACGCCGCGCCGGTCCAGCAGGCCGCCCAGGAATGTCGGTGAGTCGACTTCTGCGCGCACCTGGTCCCGGTCGAGGAACTCCATTCCTCCGAGGCCGAGCTCCTCGGTCCTGCGATGCCATTCACGCAGCTCGTCGAGCTGGTGGGGCTGCGTCGCCACGTCGATCTCGCCGGTGCGTTCGAAGTCGCAGCCGATGGAGTAGCGGGCGACGGCCGCCTCGATGGCGTCGAGGTTCCGCGCGCCCAGCGCCTCCAGCTTCCCGATCTCGTCCGGCCAGCGCTCCAGACCGTTGGCCAGGCCATGGGTCAGCGAGGCCGCGCAGAATCCGCCGTTACGGCCCGAAGCGGCCCAGCCCACCTCGTCGCCCTCGATGAGGACGACATCGCGTCCGGGGTCCCGCTCCTTGGCGATCAGCGCGGTCCACAGTCCGCTGTAACCGCCTCCGACGACCAGGAGATCGCACCGCTCGTCGCCGGTCAGAGCGGGACGGGCCCCGGGCTTTCCGGGGTCGTCGAGCCAGTACGACAGGGGGCGCGCGTCTGAGAGTGAGTGTGCGGCATTACGCATGGCATCCGGGGCCATGGTTTCCAACTCCTTCGGGCGGGTTCACTTTCCCGCGTTGCTCTTCCGCCGGTTCGCGATGAGCTGTCCGGCGAGAACCACCGCCACGGCGATGACGAACATGGCCGTGCCGATGACGTTGATCTGCACAGGTGTTCCACGCTGCGCCGATCCCCAGACGAACATGGGGAACGTCACCGTGGAGCCCGCGTTGAAATTGGTGATGATGAAATCGTCGAAGGAGAGCGCGAAAGCGAGCAGCGCTCCCGCGGCGATTCCCGGGGCGGCGATCGGGAGGGTCACCCGGACGAACGTCTGCACGGGGCCCGCGTACAGGTCGCGGGCGGCCTCCTCCAGCCTCGGGTCCATAGACATCACACGTGCCTTGACGGCTGTCACCACGAAGCTGAGACAGAACATGATGTGCGCGATCAGCACGGTCCAGAAGCCGAGTTCGGCCCCCATGTTGAGGAAGAGCGTGAGCAGCGAGGCCGCCATGACGACCTCGGGCATCGCCATCGGCAGGAAGATCAGCGAGTTGATCGCGCCTCGGGCCCGGAAGCGGTAGCGGACCAGTGCGAAGGCGATCATCGTGCCGAGCACGGTCGCGCCGACCGTCGCCCAGACGGCGATCCGCAGCGAGAGCGACAGCGAACCACAGAGGTCGGCGACGCCGCAGGGGTCCTTCCAGGCGTCCAGGGAGAACTCCTGCCAGGCGTAGTTGAAGCGCCCGTTCGGCCTGTTGAAGGAGAAGACCATGACGACGATGTTCGGAAGGATCATGTAGGCGAGGGTCAGCAGACCCGCGATCACGACCAGGTTCCGGCGGAGCAGACGGAGTACGGGCATCAGACCAGGTCCTCCGTACCGGAGCGGCGGATGTAGACGGTGACCACGAGCAGGACGACCGCCATGAGGATGAACGAGAGCGCGGCCGCCGTCGGGTAGTCCAGGACCCTCAGGAACTGGGTCTGGATGACGCTGCCGACCATCTTGGTGTCGGTGGAGCCGAGGAGTTCCGCGTTGACGTAGTCGCCGCTGGCCGGGATGAAGGTCAGCAGCGTGCCGGAGACGACCCCCGGCATGGACAGCGGCAGCGTCACCTTGCGGAAGGTGGTGGCGGGGGTGGCGTACAGATCGCCCGCGGCCTCGTGCAGCCGGCCGTCGATGCGCTCCAGCGAGGTGTAGAGCGGCAGGATCATGAACGGCAGGAAGTTGTACGTCAGTCCGCAGACGACGGCCATGGGGGTGGCCAGGACGCGGTTGTTCTCGGTCCAGCCGAGCCAGGCGGTGACGTCCAGGACGTGCAGGGTGTTCAGCACGTCGACGACCGCGCCGCCGTCCGCGAGGATCGTCTTCCAGGCCAGCGTCCGGATGAGGAAGCTGGTGAAGAACGGGGCGACGACCAGCACGAGCACCAGGTTGCGCCAGCGGCCCGCCTTGAAGGCGATCAGATATGCGAGCGGGTAGCCGAGCAGCAGGCACAGGATCGTGGCGGTGCCCGCGTACAGGAGGGACCTGATGAACTGCGGGTAGTAGTCGGCGAGGGCGTCCCAGTAGGTCCGGAAGTGCCAGGTGACCTCGAAGCCCTTCTCCAGGGATCCGGTCTGTACGGAGGTCGACGCCTGGTAGACCATCGGCAGCGCGAAGAAGACGAGCAGCCACAGGATGCCGGGGAGCAGCAGCCAGTAGGGGACGAGCCGCCTGCGGGTGGACGGCTTGCGGACCTCGGCTTCCACGGGGTGCGCCGGTGGCGCCTTCGTGACGCTCACGCCGCCTCCTCCATGCCTTCCGCGCCGGCGGCGCCCGCGTTGATGGACTGGGCCGCGTCGAGTCCGAAGGTGTGCTCGGGATTCCAGTGCAGGACGACATCGGCGCCGGGTACGAGCCGGCGGTCGCGCTCGATGTTCTGCTCGTAGACCTGGAGCGCCGTGCCGGCCGGGCTCTCGACGACGTACTGCGTGGAGACGCCGATGAAGCTGGAGTCGGTGATGCGGCCGGTGACCCGGTTGCGGCCGTCGGGTATCCCGGCCGCGTCGTCGGTGTGGGTCAGGGAGATCTTCTCGGGGCGGACGCCCACGAGCACCTTCCCCCCGCTCTGCGCGGGGGACGAGCACCGCCCGCCGGGCAGCCTGAGCTTCCCGCCGCCGGCCGCGACGACGACGTCCGCCCCCGTGGACACGATCTCCCCCTCGATGAGGTTGGAGGTGCCGAGGAAGTTCGCCACGAAGGTGGTCCTGGGGTTCTCGTACAGATCGGCGGGGGCTCCGAGCTGCTCGACCCTGCCGCCGTTCATCACCGCGACGGTGTCGGCCATGGTCATGGCCTCCTCCTGGTCGTGGGTGACGTGGATGAACGTGATGCCGACCTCGGTCTGGATCCGCTTGAGTTCGAGCTGCATCTGGCGGCGCAGCTTGAGGTCGAGGGCGCCCAACGGTTCGTCGAGGAGGAGGACCTGGGGGTGGTTGATGAGCGCGCGGGCGACGGCGACGCGCTGCTGCTGGCCGCCGGAGAGCTGGTGCGGCTTGCGTCGGGCGAAGTCACCGAGCTGGACGAGGTCCAGCATCTCGCCGACCTGCTTCTTGACGGACTTGATGCCGCGGCGGCGCAGCCCGAAGGCGATGTTCTCGCTGACGTCGAGGTGCGGGAAGAGCGCGTAGCTCTGGAAGACGGTGTTGACGGGCCGCTTGTAAGGGGGCAGGCCAGTGATGTCGCGCCCGCCGAGCGAGACCGTGCCGGTGGTGGCCTCCTCCAGGCCCGCGATCATGCGCAGGGTGGTGGTCTTGCCGCAGCCGGACGCGCCGAGCAGCGCGAAGAAGGAACCCTGCGGGACGGTCAGGTCGAGGGGGTGCACTGCGGTGAAGGAGCCGTAGGTCTTGCTGATCCCGGTGAGACGGACGTCGCCGCCCTCTGTCTGCTGCTGTGTCATGGGTCGCGGTCCCAGTGGTGTCGGGGGAGATCGGGAGGGGGACGGGCCGGTCAGGCCCCGATGAGCTTGGCGAACTTCTCCTCGTACGCCGTCTCTTCCTCGGAGCTGAGGGAGCGGAAGGACCGTGACTTCGCGGCCATCGCCTTGTCGGGGAGGATCAGCGTGTTGGACGCCATCGACTCGTCGATCTTCGCGAGCTCACCGGCGACGCCGTCCACCGGGCAGACGTAGTTGATGTAGGCGGCGAGCTGTGCGGCGACGGGGAGCTCGTAGTAGTAGTCCATGAGCTTCTCGGCGTTGGTCTTGTGCCGCGCCTTCGCCGGGACCAGCATGTTGTCGCTCGAGGTGATGTAGCCGGCGGACGGGATCGAGAACTTGATCGCCGGGTTGTCGGCCTGGAGCTGGATGATGTCGCCCGCCCAGGCCACACAGGCCGCGATGTCGCCCTTGCTCAGGTCCGCGGTGTAGTCGTTGCCGGTGAAGCGGCGTATCTGCTTGGTGTCGACGCCCTTCTGTATCCGGCCGATGGCGGCGTCGTAGTCGGCGTCGGTGAACGATCCCGGGTCCTTGCCCATGTCGAGGAGCGTCATGCCGACCGAGTCGCGCATCTCGGAGAGGAACGAGACCTTGCCCTTGAGCTTCGGGTCGTCGAGGAGCTGGGTTATGGAGTCGACCTTCCGGCCGCCGGTCGCCTTCTCGTTGTAGGCGATGACGGTCGGTATGCCGGTCCACGGATAGGAGTAGGCGCGTCCCGGGTCCCAGTCGGGCGTACGGAACTGGGCCGACAGGTTCGCGAAGGCGTGCGGCAGGTTCGCGTGGTCGAGCTTCTGCGCCCAGCCGAGCCGGATGATACGGGCGGCGAGCCAGTCCGTGACGATGACGAGGTCGCGTCCGGTGTCCTGGCCGGCGGCGAGCTGCGGCTTGATCTTCCCGAAGAACTCGACGTTGTCGTTGATGTCCTCGGTGTACTTGACCTTGATCCCGGTGCGTTTCGTGAACGCGTCCAGGGTCGGCCGGCTCTTCTCGTCCTCGCTGACGTCCATGTACTCGGTCCAGTTGGAGAAGTTGATCTGCTTCTCCGCTGCCGAGTGGTCGTCGGAGGCCGCCGCAGCGTCCCCTTCCCGCTTGGCGGGCGGGATGCCGCACGCGCTCAGCGCCCCGAGGCCGCCGAGGGCGAGGGCTCCCATGCCCGACGCCCGCAGGAGGGAACGGCGGGTGAGGGCGCCCCTGCCGTCCCTGAGGCTGCGCCTCATGGCGGCCAGCTGTGGCGCGGAGAGGCGTTCGGGCTCGTACTGCTCCATACGCGTGTGCCCTTCCGGGTGGGTGGGGCCGCCGGCCGGCGACCGCTGCTATCGGTCCCCGAAGACGGTGCGGTGCCAGTCCTTCCTGGCCACCGCGGTGTTGTCGTACATGACGTGCTTGACCTGCGTGTACTCCTCGAAGGAGTACGACGACATGTCCTTGCCGAAGCCGCTGGCCTTGTATCCGCCGTGCGGCATCTCGCTGATGATCGGGATGTGGTCGTTGATCCACACGCAGCCCGCCCGGATCTCACGGGTCGCGCGGTTGGCCCGGTACAGACCGGTGCTCCAGGCGGAGGCGGCGAGTCCGTAGGGGGTGTCGTTGGCGAGGCGGATTCCCTCGTCGTCGGTGTCGAAGGGCAGCACGACCAGGACGGGGCCGAAGATCTCCGAACCGACGATCTCGCTGTCCTGGGCGGCCCCCGTGATCAGGGTCGGCCGGTAGTAGGCACCGTCGGCGAGTTCACCCCCAGGAGCCTCACCGCCGGTGACGACCGTGGCGTAGGAGCGGGCGCGCTCGACGAATCCGGCTACACGGTCGCGCTGCTGATGGCTGATCAGCGGTCCCAGGTCGGTCGACGGGTCGAAGGGGTCACCGAGCCGCACACTCTCCATCAACGCGGCGACCCCGCTCACGAAGGCGTCGTACAGGGGGCGCTGGACGTAGGCGCGGGTGGCGGCCGTGCAGTCCTGGCCGGTGTTGATGAGGGCCCCGGCGACCGCTCCGTGGACCGCGGCGTCGAGATCCGCGTCGTCGAACACGAGGAAGGGCGCCTTGCCGCCGAGTTCCAGGTGCAGGCGCTTGACGGTGGAGGTGGCGAGCGCGGCGACCCGCTTGCCGACGGCGGTGGATCCGGTGAAGGAGGTCATCACGACGTCGGGGTGGCTCACGAGGTGCTCGCCGGCGTCCTGACCGGCGCCGGAGACGATGTTGATCACACCGTCGGGGATGCCGGCCCCCGTGGCCGCCTGCGCGAACATCAGGGAGGTCAGCGGCGTGATCTCGGCGGGCTTCAGCACGATGGTGTTGCCCGCGGCGACGGCCGGGAGGATCTTCCAGGCCGCCATCTGGAGCGGGTAGTTCCAGGGTGCGATCGAGCCGATGACCCCGAGGGCCTCACGGCGTACGTAGGAGGTGTGGTCGGCGCTGTACTCGGCGGCCGACTTCCCTTCGAGGTGGCGGGCGGCGCCGGCGAAGAACGAGGCGTTGTCGACCGTGCCGGGCACGTCGAATTCGGTGGAGAGCTTGACGGGCTTGCCGCACTGCAGGGATTCGGCGTACGCGAGGTCCTCGGCCCGGCCGGCGAGTACGGCGGCGAAGCGGTGCAGCGCCTCCGACCGCTCGGCGGGTGTGCGTCCCGACCAGCCGGGGAACGCCTCGCGGGCTGCTGCCACGGCGGCGTCGACGTCGTCGGTGCCCGCCAGTTCGTAGCGGAGGACCGTTCCGCCCGTGGCCGGGTCGACCACGTCCTGGTGGCGTCCCGATGTGCCGGGGCGCAGCCGTCCACCGATGTACTGCGCACCCCCGGCGAAGCGGTCCTGCACGTGGAAACCGTTGCCCATGACGTTCTCCTCCGCTGCCCCGTTACCAGGGGCGGCGTAGCTTCTTGTCGAATTGAGTGCCGATCCTGACAGAGCGCACCTCTACCAACAAGTGATTCCGTTGTTTCCTTTTGGTTACGCAACGGAATCTGTCGACGATGTGTCTCGTGCGTGCGGAAAACCCTGTACTGGGTGTCAGTGGCGGATGCCAGACTCGGCTGCCATGGGACAGGAACACATGGACGGCCTCCTGGCGCGCACGGCACGCGGGGAGCGCGTGAAGTACCTGCCGTTCTGGGGACACCGGCCCCGCCCGGACGGCAGGCTCGGGGAGAGCTGCCTCAGTCAGTGGTGGCCGGCGTCGTTCACCGTCGGCTCGGTGACCTATGCCTCGGCCGAGCACTGGATGATGGCCGGCAAGGCGCGGCTCTTCGGGGACGCGGAGGCGGAGGCCCGGGCCGTGGCGGCGGGCAGTCCCGCGGCGGCGAAGAAGGTGGGCCGGCTGGTCAGGGGGTTCGACGACGAGGTGTGGACCCGGGAGCGGTTCGCCCTGGTCGTCGAGGGCAGCGTGCACAAGTTCGGTCAGGACCCGGCGCTGCGGGCGTATCTGCTGGGCACCGGTGAGCGCGTGCTCGTCGAGGCCAGCCCGGTGGACCGGATATGGGGCATCGGACTCGCCAAGGACGATCCGCGCACCCCGGACCCCGCTTCCTGGCGTGGGCTCAACCTGCTGGGCTTCGCGCTGATGGAGGCGCGTGCGCGGCTGCGCACGGAGTGACACGGCGCGTGGCCGGGTCCGGGACACGTCTCCCCGGGCCCGGCCACGGGCGGTCGTGCACCGCGTGGGTCAGCGGGAGTTGCCGACGACCAGTGACGTCTCGTACGGGTCGTCGTAGTAGTAGTCACTGTCGGTTTCGTCGTTGGCGACGGCCCAGATCAGGAATCCGAGGAAAATCGCGCTGATGACGATCGAGACCGACCCGAGAATGATCCCGGCGAGTGCCATGCCCCCGTTGGTCGCCTCGCCCCGCTTGGCGCGGCCCCGGCCGATGATGCCGAAGATCAGGGCGAGGATGCCCAGGATGATGCCGAATCCCCACATGCAGAAGCCGACCACCGCGATGATGCCGAGGACCATCGCGGCGATCCCCAGCCCGTTCGCGGGCGCCGGGCCCCAGGGCTGCTGGCCGGCGTAGCCGGGGTATCCCGGGTAGCCGTACGACGCCGAGGGTGCGGCGGGAGCCGCCGGGTAGCCGTACGACGCCGAAGGTGCGGCGGGAGCCGCCGGGTAGCCGTACTGGTCGTGCTGCCCCGGACCGTTCGGCCCGATCGGCGGTGCGGGCACAGGGGGCTGCTGCGGGCCGAAGGTTCCGGCCGGTCCGGGTATCTGCCCGGTGCCGGCGTCGGCATTCGGCATGGATGTGACCGTGGGCTGGTTGTGCACGGCGGGCGGGGCGGCGTCCGCAGGCCGCTTGCCCAGCTCGACCCTGTTGTCCGGCGGAGCCCACGGATCGCGCGGCGCGCCCTCGCCCCCGGGCTGCTGTGTGTTGTCTGACATGGGCCTCCCCCATCGTGGTCCCGCCATGCTACGGCCCGGCACCCGGCCGGAGGGCGCCGCCTACGATGATCGGTGCAGCCGGTACACCCGGCCCAAACAGAGATCCGGGAGTATCCGATGAGCGATCTGCATCCCTTCATCGCGGGGCTGCCCAAGGCTGAGCTCCACGTCCACCACGTCGGGTCGGCCTCGCCCCGCATCGTGGCCGAACTTGCGGCCCACCACCCCGACTCCAAGGTCCCCACGGACCCGGAGGCACTGTCGGACTTCTTCACCTTCACCGACTTCGGGCACTTCATCGACGTCTATCTCTCGGTGGTGGACCTGATCCGCACCCCCGAGGACGTCCGGCTGCTGACCTTCGAGATCGCCCGGGACATGGCACGGCAGAACATCCGGTACGCGGAGCTGACCGTCACCCCGTTCAGCTCGACCCGCCGGGGGATCCCGGAGCAGGGCTTCATGGAGGCCATCGAGGACGCCCGCAGGGCCGCCGAGGCCGAGCTCGGGGTCGTGCTGCGCTGGTGCTTCGACATTCCGGGCGAGGCCGGTCTGGAGGCGGCCGAGGAGACGACGCGGCTCGCCGTCGACCTGCGGCCCGAGGGGCTCGTCTCCTTCGGTCTCGGCGGACCCGAGGTCGGCGTGGACCGCCCTCAGTTCAAGCCCTATTTCGACCGTGCGATCGCCGAGGGTCTGCACTCCGTCCCGCACGCCGGGGAGACCACGGGCCCGCAGACCGTCTGGGACGCGCTCACCGCGCTGCGCGCGGAGCGCATCGGCCACGGCACCAGCTCCACCCAGGACCCGAAGCTGCTGGCCCATCTCGCCGAGCACCGCATCGCCCTGGAGGTCTGCCCGACGTCGAACATCGCCACCCGCGCGGTCGCGGACCTCGACCGGCACCCGATAAGGGAAATGGTCGAGGCGGGCGTCCTCGTCACGGTCAACAGCGACGACCCGCCCATGTTCGGCACCGACCTCAACAACGAGTACGGGGTGGCGGCCCGGCTGCTCGGGCTGGACGAGCGCGGAGTGGCCGATCTGGCGAAGAACGCCGTGGACGCCTCGTATCTGGACCCGGCCGGCAAGCGGACGCTGGCAGCCGAGATCGACACGTACACCACGAACTGGCTGGAGGCTCCCGGGCGGTGACCCCTCCGGTCACAATGTCCCCATGACCACCACCGTCACCGCCGTGGCACACCGCGGCGATCCCTACCGTGCCCGCGAGAACACGCTCCCCTCGATCCGGTCCGCCGTGGACCGAGGGGCGGACGCGGTCGAGATCGACGTCCGCGTCACCCGGGACAGGGTGCCCGTGCTGCTCCACGACTCCACACTGGAGCGCCTGTGGGGCCACGACGTCCGCCTGGACCGGCTTGATCACGCGGAGTTGGTGGAAAGGACCGGCGGCGGGGTGCCCACCCTGCGGGAGGCACTGTCCGCCGCCGGTGACCGCCGGATCATGGTCGACCTGCCCGGCGCGACGGACGCGTCCGTACCGGAGATCGTCGGTGTGGTGCGGGAGTGCGGGGCGGAGGAGCGCGTGTACTACTGCGCGGACACGCACGCGATGCTGAAAGTGCGCGCGGCCGATCCGTCCGCCGAGATCGCGCTGACCTGGACGACCCTCGCGCCTCCGCGCGCCGTACTGCTCGAGGCGGTGCGGCCGCGCTGGCTGAACTACCGTTTCGGGCTGCTGAGCCGGGAGCTGGCCGACCGTGTCCACGCCGACGGGCTGCTGGTCTCCGCCTGGACGGTGGACACCCGGCGCACGATGCGCCGGCTGCTCGCCCACGGCGTCGACTCGATCACCACCAACCGGATCGACGCACTTCGGACCCAGTTGTCCAACTCGCCCTCGACTGGCGCTTCTTGATCGGTCCGGCATCATGGACGGTCCGTACCGTCCGTGATCCCTGGAGCAGACGTGACCGAGCCCGGCCCCCGCACCGTGCCCTCCCGTGTCCGTGCCGACATCGCCCACAACGCCCGGGTGTGGAACTACTGGCTGGGCGGCGGCGACAACTACCCCGTCGACCGGGCGGTGGGCGACCGGGTCACCGGCATGTACCCGAGCATCGGCGAAGTGGCCCGCGCCGACCGGGCGTTCCTCGGCCGGGTGGTGCGCCATCTGGCCGGTGACGCGGGGATCGGCCAGTTCCTGGACATAGGCACCGGGCTTCCGACCGCGGACAACACCCACGAGGTCGCCCAGCACACCGCGCCCGACGCACGCGTCGTCTATGTCGACAACGACCCGATCGTCCTGGCGCACGCGCGCTCCTTGCTCACCAGCTCGCCCGAGGGCGCCACCGAGTACATCGAAGCGGACGCCCGGGATCCGGAGCGGATCCTTCGCGCGGCCGGACGGGCCCTGGACCTCCGGCGCCCGGTCGCGGTGATGATGCTGGGCATCCTCAACTTCGTCCTGGACACGGACGAGGCCCGAGGCATCGTGACGAAGCTGATGGACGCGCTGCCGTCCGGCAGCCATCTTGTGCTCACCCATCCCACTACGGAGCTCGGCGGCGAGGGCAACGAGGCCGCGATGCGCTTCTGGAACGAGAACGCCACGCCGCCGATCACCGCTCGCAGCCGCTTCGAGTTCGCCTCGTTCCTCGACGGCCTGGACATCCTGGAGCCGGGCATCGTGTCCTGCTCGCGCTGGCGGGCGGGTTCCGCCGGCCGGACCCCCGAGGTCGCCCAGTTCGGCGCTGTGGGCCGGAAACCCTGATGCGGAGACCGGGGGCGCGATGGCTTCCGCGTGAGGCGTGGGCCATCGACATCGGCGTCGCTCTGCTGGTGCAGGCCGCCGTGACGATGCCGTTCGTGGTGCCCCGCTCGGCCGAGCTGCCACCGGCCACATGGGCGGCGTACGGACTGACGACGCTGACCGTGCTGCCGCTGGTGGCCCGCCGGCGGGCGCCGGTCGCCGTGCTGATCACGGTGCTCGCGGCGGGCGCCCTGTACAGGTTCACCGTGGACGGCCCTGGGCAGCCCCTTCCGTACACCGGGCTGGTGGCGTTCTGCACGGTGGCCGAACTGTCCTCGCCACGGCGGCGGCTGGCGGTGGCCGTGCTGGTGCTGACGGCCGTGTTCCCGTCGGTGGCGTGGAACACGGGTGAGGCCAGGGAGCTGCTGTTCTCGCTGTTCGTGTTCGCCGCCGCGTACGCCTTCGGGAGGTTCACGGACACCCGCAAGGCGTACATCAGGGCGATGGAGGACCGGGCCCGGCAGCTGGAGGTGACCCACCGGATCGAGGCCGAGCAGGCGGCCGCCCGGGAACGGGCCAGGATCGCCCGGGAGATGCACGACATCCTCTCCCACGCGGTGAGCCTGATGATCGTGCAGGCGGAGGCCGGTCCGGTGGCGGTGCGCACGGCGCCGGAACGCGCGGAGGCGGCGTTCGACGCCATCTCGGAGACCGGTCGGGACGCGATGGTGCAGTTGCGCCGGATGCTCGGGGTGCTGCGGGAGGACGGCCCGGGGGACATGCCGTCGCCGCGTTCTCCGCAGCCCTCGCTTGCGGGGCTGCCGGCCCTGCTGGAACGGGTGAGGTCCGGCGTGCCCGAGGTCGCGTACACGGTGACGGGACGGCCGCTGCCGCTGCCGGCGGACACCGGGGCCACGGTCTTCCGGATCGTGCAGGAGGCGCTGACGAACGTCGTCAGACATGCCCGCGCGAGCCGTGTGACGGTGCAACTGGACCACTCCCCCGAGGAGCTGACCGTCACCGTGACGGACGACGGGCGGGGGCCGGGCACCACCACCGGGCTGGGGCTGGTGGGCATCCGGGAGAGGGCCGCCGCACACGGCGGGACCGCCCGGGCCGGAGCGGGACCGGACGGCCGGGGGTTCCAGCTGCTCGTCGTCCTACCCCTTGTAACCTCCCCGGAGGGGGTGGGGAGTTGACGATCCGTGTGGTGGTGGCGGACGACCAGGAGCTGGTACGCAGCGGCTTCGCGATGATCCTCGGCGCGCAGCCGGACATCGAGGTGCTCGCCGAGGCGGGCGACGGGGCGGAGGCTCTCGGCGCGGTGCGCAGGCTGCGGCCCGATGTCGCGCTGCTGGACATCAGGATGCCCGTCATGGACGGCATCGAGGCGTGCAGGGCGATCACCGGGGAGAGCGACTGCCGCACGGTCATGCTGACCACCTTCGACTCGGACGAGTACGTCTACGAGGCGCTGCACGCGGGCGCGAGCGGCTTCCTGCTGAAGGACGTCCGGCGGGACGACCTTGTGCACGCGGTGCGGGTGGTGGCGGCAGGGGACTCGCTGGTCGCGCCCTCGGTGGCCCGCCGGCTCATCGCCGAGTACACCTCGCGGCCCGCCGCGGCCCCGTCCGCACCGGAGCCGTCCCGGCTGGGCGCGCTCACCGCCCGGGAGCGGGAAACGCTTCTGCACCTGGCACGGGGGCTCTCTAACGCGGAGATAGCGGCCGCGCTCGTGCTCAGCGAGCACACGGTGAAGACCCATGTGGGCAACGTGCTGTCCAAGCTGGGACTGCGGGACCGCATCCAGGCGGTCATCTGCGCGTACGAGACGGGGCTCGTCGCTCCCTCGCCCGAGGGAGGGGACACCGGCGCCTCCCCCGCGCGAGTGAGGAGATCTCCCCCTCACGGCCCCTCGCTCGGGTGATCCGCGAGCGCCTCCGGATCAACAGGATGGAGCCATGGAGCAGTTACGGACTTCATCCCCTGGAGACGCCTGATGAACGCACGCACCCGCACACTCCTCGCCGCGGCCCTGGTCCTCGGTGTCGCGGCGGGCCCCGCCGCACCGGCCGCCTCCGCCCACGTCGCGGCCGCGCCTGCACACACACGCACGCACACCGTTCCCGAGGCGGACGCCGCCGCCCTGAGCGCCGCGATCTCCGGGCTGCCCGCCGCCGACGACGCCACCGCCGCACTCGTACGGGTCGGCGGCACCGACGGCAGCTGGCGCGGCAGCTCGGGCGTGCACGACCTGGCCTCCGGCCGTCCCGCCGACCCGGCGGCGCGCTTCCGGGCCGGGTCGGTCACCAAGGTCTTCACCGCCGCCGCGGTCCTGCAGCTGGCCGGCGAGCGGAAGCTGGACCTCGACCGGACCGCCCGGCACTACCTCCCGGACCTGATCCCGGCGGCGTACGGACGGGTCACCGTCCGGCAGCTGCTCAACCACACCAGCGGGATACCGGCGGCGGATCTGCCCGGCGACACCCTGGAGGAGGCGTACGCCCACCGCTTCGACCTGCACACACCGCGCGGCATGGTCGCCTCCGCCTTGGCGAAGGACCCCGAGTTCGAGCCCGGCCGCAGCCAGCACTACCTCAACATCGGCTACACCGTGCTGGGGCTGCTGATGGAGAAGGTGACCGGTGACTCGTACGCCCATCAGGTGGGCGAGCGCATCCTGCGTCCGCTGGGGCTGCGTTCCACGTCGTTCCCCGGTTCGGACCCGGGCATCCGGGGTCCGCACAACCACGGCTATCAGGTCTTCGACTCACCGGGCGGCGGGACGGAGCTGCGGGATGTCACGGTGTGGGGCGTGACCGGCAGCTGGGCAGCCGGGGACATCATCTCGACCACGGCCGATCTGGAGCGCTTCACGCGGGCGCTGTTCGCCGGCAAGGTCGTGCGAGGTCCGCTGCTGGAGGAGATGTTCACCCTGCCCGACGCCTCGGTCCGTACGTACATGACGGGCAGTCCCGCCCAGTACAGCGCGGGACTGAGCATGCTGACCCTGGGCGGGCGGGAGGTGTGGGGGAAGTCGGGCGGCCGCTGGGGCTACAACACGGCCGTGGCGGCCACCCGTGATCTCTCCAGGACTCTGGTGTACAGCGTCAACTCCACCGACGCGAAGGGCCAGGGCATGAACGCCACGGCGAAGGACGTCATGGTGGCGGCCTTCGGACCTCCGCCGGCGGAATGACCTCACGCCGTCACGACCCCCTCCAGGCGCTTGATCATGCGGTGGACGACGAGTAGCGGGATCACCCCGAAGACCCCGAAGGACATGTCGATGACGGTCCACCAGAAGGGGATGTCGCGGATCGGTCCGCAGATCAGGGCGAGCGGGATGATGCCGACGCAGGCGATCATGCCGAACTCGATCACCCAGATGTTGCGGACCGGGTCGCGGTAGGGGCCGTAGAAGGCGACCGCGATGACGAGATGGGCGAAGGCCAGCCAGTCGGTGCCGTACAGGACGAAGGGATAGTTCGCGTCGGCCTCGTCGAGACCGGTCCGGACCCGGGTGATCCATTCCATCAGGGCCGGGAAGTGCTCGGGCACGGGAGAGGCGGAGGACGCCAACAGGTCCTCGGCCCAGCGGAGTTCGGTGACCAGCGGGAAGGCGGTCAGCCCGCTGAGCACCAGACAGACGATGAACACGACCAACCACACGCGTATGCGCCGCAAGAGGGCTCGCTCGCTCATGGTCCGCAGCGTACGCCGGTCGTGAACGCGTTCAAAAAGTGGGTCCACCACACCCGGCGGCCGCTCAGAGGCCGACGATGGAGTTCCACTTCTTCGCGAAACCGGTGCGCTCCTCAGCGGTGATGTCCCGGGCGACGGCCAGTCGTTCACGCATCGCGTCGTCCGGGAAGATCAGCGGGTCCTCGGCGAGCGCGGCGGTCTCCTCGTCCTTGGAGGAGGCCAGGATGCCGCGGGCGGCCGGCACGGGGCAGACGTAGTTGACCCAGGTGGCCAGTTCGGCGGCCACCGCGGGCTCGTAGTAGTAGTCGACAAGCTTCTCCGCATTGCGCTTGTGGCCCGCGAGGTCGGGAATCAGGAGGGACTCCGACCAGAGCTCGGCACCCTCCTCGGGCACCACGAACTCGATGCCGGGGCTGTCGGCCTGGAGCTGGATGACGTCCCCGGAGTAGGCCTGGCAGGCGAGCACATCACCGTTGGCCAGGTCCTTGATGTAGTCGTTGCCGGTGAAACGGCGTATGTGGCGGGACTTCACCCGCTTCTCCACCTGCTCGCACATCTCGTGGAAGTCGTCGGCGGTCCAGCGGGTGATGTCGGCCCCGTTGCCCTGCATCAGCAGCGCGAACGCCTCGTCGAGCCCGGACAGCAGCGTCACCCTGCCGCGCAGATCGTCCGCCCAGAGCTCGCCAGTGTGCCGGATCTCGCGGCCGAGCTTCGCCCGGTTGTAGGCGATGCCGGTGATCCCGGACTGCCACGGCACGCTGTGCAGCCGGCCGTTGTCGAACGCGGGCGACAGCAGCAGCGGGTCCAGGTGCCGGGCGACGTTCGGCTGCCGCGACCGGTCCATCTCCTGCACCCAGCCGAGCCGTACGAACCGGGCGGCCATCCAGTCACTGATGACGACGAGGTCCCGGCCGGTCGGCTGGTGGTTCATCAGCGCCGGGCTGATCTTCCCGAAGAACTCGTCGTTGTCATTGATCTCCTCGGTGTACCTGACGGAGATCCCTGTCCGGCGCGAGAACTCCTCGAGCGTGGGCCGCCTCGACTCGTCCTCGTCGTCGGTGTCGATGTAGAGCGGCCAGTTGGCGAAGTGCAGCGAGCGGTCGCGGTCCGAGCGGTCGGGGCCCGACCGGTCGCCGGGCTCCACATAGGCGGCGGGAACACCGCAGCCGGCCAGAGCGGCACCGGCCGCTCCCGCGCCGAGGGCGCGCAGCAGGGAACGACGGGACGTGGGGTGGTCCGGAATCGAGCGCACCCGCGCAGCATGTCGGTCCGCCACCACAGCGGGCAATGGACCAACCGTCCAGTGGAAGCGGCCTCGGCTCCACACCATGCCCATGACATTGCACGCGCCCGGGTGGGCCCGCCCGGCGACGCGAACGGCCCCGGGCAGGACCCGGGGCCGTGCTCACCGCCGCGAGCAGATCAGTCGTCGAGCGACGTCATGACGTGCTTGATCCGGGTGTAGTCCTCGAAGCCGTACGCGGAGAGGTCCTTGCCGTAGCCGGACTTCTTGAACCCGCCGTGCGGCATCTCGGCGACGAGCGGGATGTGGGTGTTGATCCACACACAGCCGAAGTCGAGCTTCTTGGACATGCGCATCGCGCGGGAGTGGTCCTTGGTCCACACCGAGGAGGCCAGGGCGTACTCGACGCCGTTGGCGTACTCCACGGCCTGGGCCTCGTCCGTGAAGGACTGGACGGTGATGACGGGTCCGAAGACCTCGTGCTGGATGATCTCGTCGTCCTGCTGGAGGCCGGAGACGACGGTCGGGGCGTAGAAGTAGCCCTTGTCGCCGACCCGGTGGCCGCCCGCCTCGACCTTGGCGTGCGCGGGGAGCCGCTCGATGAAGCCGCTGACCTGCGCCAGCTGGTTGGCGTTGTTGAGCGGGCCGTACAGCACGTCCTCGTCGTCCGGCAGGCCGGTCTTCGTGTCGGCCGCCGCCTTGGCGAGCGCGGTGACGAACTCGTCGTGGATGGACTCGTGGACCATGACGCGGGTCGCGGCCGTACAGTCCTGGCCGGCGTTGAAGTAGCCCGCGACGGAGATGCCCTCCACGGCCTTGGCGATGTCGGTGTCCTCGAACACGACGACGGGTGCCTTGCCGCCGAGCTCCAGGTGGACCCGCTTGACGTCCTTGGCGGCGGACGCGGCGACCTGCGTACCGGCTCGCACCGAGCCGGTGATGGAGGCCATCGCCGGGGTCGGGTGCTCGACCATCGCGCGGCCGGTGTCACGGTCGCCGCAGATGACGTTGAAGACGCCCTTGGGAAGGATCTGCCCGATGATCTCGGCGATCAGCACGGTCGACGCCGGAGTGGTGTCGGACGGCTTGATGACCACGGTGTTGCCCGCGGCGAGCGCCGGGGCGAACTTCCACACGGCCATCATCATCGGGTAGTTCCACGGGGCGACCTGGGCACACACGCCCACGGGCTCGCGGCGGACGATGGAGGTGAGGCCCTCCATGTACTCGCCGGCCGAGCGGCCCTCCAGCAGCCGGGCGGCACCCGCGAAGAAGCGGATCTGGTCCACCATGGGCGGGATCTCTTCGGTACGGGTCAGCTCCAGCGGCTTGCCGGTGTTCTCCGACTCGGCCGCGACGAGGTCCTCCGCGCGCTCCTCGAAGGCGTCCGCGATCTTCAGCAGGGCTTTCTGGCGCTCGGCGGGAGTGACGTCGCGCCAGGCGGGGAACGCCGCCGCGGCGGCGTCCATTGCGGCATCGACGTCGGCCTGCCCCGAGAGCGGTGAGGTCGCGTAGACCTCTTCCGTCACCGGGTTGACCACGTCGATGGTCCGCCCGTCCGCGGCGTCCCGGAACTCTCCGTTGATGTAGTTGCGCAGGCGGCGCACCTCGGTGGTCACAACCACCCCTCCTGTCGGCTGTCCGATGGGTGAGACTTCCACCCTAAACCGTTCGGTGACGCTTTCGACATACCCAACCGCCGTGAACTTCGGATTCAGTGAGATTGAAGCACCTAGACAACGAATTTCATCGATTCAGGCTTGCCAGACAGACGAGTAGCGGTGCACAGTGGAGGCGTGGCCAGCCGTAGCGCAGACTCCAGGAACGGGAGCGGATCGTCACCATCGGTCGATGCCGTCTCCCTCGCAATCATCGAGCAGCTCCAGGAGGACGGACGCCGGCCGTACGCCGCGATCGGCAAGGCCGTGGGCCTTTCCGAAGCCGCAGTACGCCAGCGCGTCCAGAAGCTGCTCGACCAGGGCGTGATGCAGATCGTCGCCGTCACGGACCCGCTCACCGTGGGACTGCGGCGTCAGGCGATGGTCGGCATCAATGTCGAGGGCGACCTCGACCCCGTGGCCGAGTCCCTGTCGGCCATGGCCGAGTGCGAGTACGTGGTGATGACCGCGGGCTCCTTCGACCTCATGGTGGAGATCGTCTGCGAGGACGACGACCACCTCCTGGAGACGATCAACAAACGCATCCGGGCGATACCCGGAGTGCGCTCCACCGAGAGCTTCGTCTACCTCAAGCTCAAGAAGCAGACCTATATGTGGGGAACCCGATAGCCGTGAGCAAGGACCTGAGCCGTACCGCGTACGACCACCTGTGGATGCACTTCACCCGCATGTCGGACTACGAGAACGCGCCCGTTCCCACCATCGTGCGTGGCGAGGGCACCTACATCTACGACGACAAGGGCAAGCGCTACCTCGACGGTCTCTCGGGCCTCTTCGTGGTCAACGCCGGACACGGCCGTCACGAGCTCGCCGAGGCGGCGTACAAGCAGGCGCAGGAGCTGGCCTTCTTCCCGGTGTGGTCCTACGCCCACCCCAAGGCCGTCGAGCTGGCCGAGCGGCTCGCCCACCACGCCCCGGGCGACCTCAACAAGGTCTTCTTCACCACGGGCGGCGGCGAGGCCGTGGAGACGGCCTGGAAGCTCGCCAAGCAGTACTTCAAGCTCCAGGGCAAGCCGACCAAGTACAAGGTCATCTCCCGCGCCGTGGCCTATCACGGCACCCCGCAGGGCGCCCTCTCCATCACCGGCCTGCCCGCGCTCAAGGCTCCGTTCGAGCCGCTCGTGCCCGGCGCCCGCAAGGTGCCCAACACCAACATCTACCGCGCGCCGCTCTTCGGGGACGACCCGGAGGCCTTCGGCCGCTGGGCCGCCGACCAGATCGAGCAGCAGATCCTCTTCGAGGGCCCGGACACGGTCGCCGCGGTCTTCCTGGAGCCCGTGCAGAACGCCGGCGGCTGCTTCCCGCCGCCCCCCGGCTACTTCCAGCGGGTGCGCGAGATCTGCGACCAGTACGACGTGCTGCTCGTCTCCGACGAGGTCATCTGCGCGTTCGGCCGCCTCGGCACGATGTTCGCCTGCGACAAGTTCGGCTACGTACCGGACATGATCACCTGCGCCAAGGGCATGACCTCGGGCTACTCCCCCATCGGCGCCTGCATCATCTCCGACCGGCTGGCCGAGCCGTTCTACCAGGGTGACAACACCTTCCTGCACGGCTACACCTTCGGCGGCCACCCCGTCTCCGCCGCGGTCGGTCTCGCCAACCTCGACATCTTCGAGCGCGAGGGTCTCAACCAGCACGTCCTGGACAACGAGAACGCGTTCCTGACCACGCTGCAGAAGCTGCACGACCTGCCGATCGTCGGCGACGTCCGCGGCAACGGCTTCTTCTACGGCATCGAGCTGGTGAAGGACAAGGCCACCAAGGAGACGTTCACCGACGAGGAGACCGAGCGCGTCCTGTACGGCTTCCTGTCCAAGGCGCTGTACGAGAACGGCCTCTACTGCCGGGCCGACGACCGCGGTGACCCGGTCGTCCAGCTCGCGCCGCCGCTCGTCTCCGACCAGTCGACCTTCGACGAGATCGAGGGCATCCTGCGCGGCGTCCTGACGGAGGCCTGGAAGAAGCTCTGACCGACACCCCGGCCACCGGAGAACACCACTCCGGTAAGTCATTTCATACGGTCTACACGGCCCGGATACACCCGTTCGAGTGAGAAGGGGTGCGTCCGGGCCGTGTGCTGTCCCGACACCCCGGTCCGGCTGCCTAGCGTGCCGAGTGACCGATCGGCCTTGCCTTCGTTCCCCCGTACGGGGGAATGGGAAATCTGATCCGAACCGAGGTGTACGCCATGGTGGCCCCGCCCGACAACGACGTGATCTGGGCACGTTCCCTGCACCACTCCCACAACGGATCGCCGGGGCTCGGCGGTGTCTCGCTCGGTGTCCGCGACGGCGAGATCCTCGCCGTGACCGGACCCCGCGGGTCCGGGAAGACGACGCTGCTGCACTGCCTCTCCGGCCAGTTGGTGCCCCAGGAGGGCGAGGTCTGGTTCAACAGCGTGCCCGTGCACACCATGGGCCCCAGGCTGCGCGAACAGCTCCGCCGGGACAGATTCGGCTGGATCGCGGCCGAGCCCCAGCTCGTGCCCGAGCTCAGCACCTGGGAGAACGCGGCCCTGCCGCTGCTGCTGCGGGGCGTCTCGCACCGGGCGGCGAAGAAGGCCGCCACCGAGTGGCTGGAGCGCCTGGACATCGGCCCGCTCGCCAGGAAGCGGCCCCACGCGCTGCTGCAGTCGCAGCGCCAGCGGATCTCCGTGGCCCGTGCGCTGGCCGCGTCGCCATCCGTGATCTTCGCGGACGAGCCGACCGCGACGCTGCACCACGCCGAGCGCGCCCAGCTGCTGCGCACCCTCACCACGGCGGCGCGGTCCCACGGGATCACCGTCGTGCTCGCCACCCACGACGCGGAGGTCGCCGCGCTCGCCGACCGTGTGGTCAGCCTGATGGACGGCCGCCGCGTCACCACCGTCCCCCTGCCCGCCGCGTCCGATACGGAAGGCCGCTCGGCGTGCTCGCTCTCCGTCTGACCCGCGGCTCGCACCCCCTGGCCCTGATGCGGCGTCTGCTCCTCGCCGCCGCGTCGGCCGGGGTGGGCTTCCTCCTCCTGTGCACCCTGGGGTACGCCTCCGGGCACCCGGCGCACGCGACGAGCTCCGTACTGCGGCTGCTGTGGTGCGCCGTCCCCCTCGCCGCGACCGTCCAGTTCGCGGTGGCGGTCGCGCGTACGGACCCGAGCACCCGCCCGCGGCCCGGGCTCTTCGCCGCCGGTCTCGGACCGGCCCGTCTCTCCCTGCTGGCGGCGATCTCGACGGCGGTCTCCACCACGCTGGGATCGGTGGTGGCACTGCTCTTCTTCCTCCATCTGCGCGGCGATCTGACCGGGCTGCCGTTCGACGGCGGTGCGGCCGAGTTCCTGGGCGCGGGCACCCCGCTGCCCCTGGCCGCGGCACTCACTCTGCTGGCGCTGGTGCCACTGGCCGCTTCCGCGGCCGGCGGGCTCGCGGTGCGCTCCAGGCCGGTCGCACCGTCCGACGCCCAGGAGGCCGAGGAGGACCTGGCGCCCGCCCCGACGCCGAGGGGGCTGCCATGGGGGGTCGCGCTCACCGCGGCCGGACTCGCGGTGGAGGCGTACGCGAGCCGCGGCTCGGCGGGCAACCCCTTCCCGCTGCCCGGCCGGCTGGACTCCACCCCCGCCGCGGTGCTCGCGGGCTGGACCCTCACCGCGATCGGCCTGGCCATGGCCGGGCCCGGCCTCACCCATCTGTGCGGCCGGCTGCTCCAGGCGGTGCGCCCGGGAGCCGTCCGGCTGCTGGCGGGCCGGGTCCTGATGGACGAGGCGTCCCGGATCGGCCGTCCGCTGGGAATCGTCTGCGCGGTGCTGTCCGGGGTGATCGCGGGCTTCGCGCTCTACACCGACGGGCCCCGCCCCTTCGGCCCGCTCACCGCGCTCGGCGCCGTACTCGTCCTCGGCTGCACCACGGCGACCCTGCTGACCACCGCGCTGGAGGCCAAGCAGGCCCGTGCCCGTACGGCCAGGACCCTGCTGCGGCTCGGCGCCCCGGCCGCGGCGCTCCGCAACGCCGCCGTCCTGCGGGCACTGGTGCTGCTGGCCGTCTTCGCCCCCCTGACCTGGGCGATCGCGGAGCTGGCGGCACTGCCTCTGACGGGGTGACCTGCGCCGCAGGGGCGGTACGTAGCATGGCGGCGTGGAGAATCCGGACGAGAACACGTACGCACCCGGCGTCGAGATCGAGACGCTCACCGCATTCGACCAGGCAGTCGCGGCCGGAACACTGGCCGGACACCGTGTCCAGTCCGTCGACCTGACGGACCGGGGCGCCGCACTGCTCGCGACCGACACCCGGGGCGCCGTCTTCCTCGGCTGCCGCATGGAGCCCCGCGCCGAGGCGAAGATACGCACGGACGGGGCCTTCGTCTTCCCGCCGGTGCCCGGCCTTCCCTTCGACCCGTACCGCGGACTGCTCTACACCCCCGACGCCCTGTACGAGGGCCTGGCGGAGGGCGGTTACGGGGCGACCCCGGACGCGCGGGCGTACGGCTGGTTCCAGAAGACCAAGGCGAACGGCGACGTCTTCGCCTCGATGCTGAGGGCGCTCCACGACGACGCGGTGTCCGACGCCCTGGACGAACACCTCGTCGGGGCCCGCGTCGTGGGTGTGATGGGCGGTCACGCGATGGCCCGCGGGTCCGAGGCGTACCGTGGCGCGGCCGTGCTCGGCGGGGAGCTGGCCCGCAGCGGTCTGACCGTGGCGACGGGCGGTGGCCCCGGTGCCATGGAGGCGGCCAACCTCGGCGCGTACGCGGCTCCGCACTCCGACGCGATGCTGCTCAAGGCCTGCGAACTCCTCGCCGCGACACCGTCGTTCGACCCGTCGGTCACCGACTGGGCGAGGGCCGCGTTCGCGGTCCGGGAGCGCTGGCCCGAAGGGGGATCCTCGGTCGCGATCCCCACGTGGTTCTACGGTCACGAGCCGCCGAACGCCTTCGCGGACCACATCGCCAAGTACTTCGCGAACGCCTTGCGCGAGGACGGGCTGCTGGCCCGCTCGACAGCCGGTGTGATCTTCCTGCCGGGCGCCGCCGGGACCGTACAGGAGATCTTCGACAACGCGACGCCGAACTACTACGAGTCCCGTTCCGCGCCCACACCGATGGTGCTGGTGAACCGCGCGCACTGGACTGAGAAGCTGCCCGCCTGGCCGCTGCTGAGCGCGCTCGCGGCGGACCGGGCCATGGAGTCCCGTATCGCGCTCGTCGACACGGTGGAGGAGGCGGCCCCGGCGCTCGCCCGGCTGACGGGCTGAACCGGACGGACTGGCTCAGCGGGCGGCGAGCCGCGCGTCGAGGGCGTCGAAGAAGGCCTCCCAGCCGTCCTCGGCCGCGGCGTACTGCTCGGGCGTGAGATTGCCGCCGCGCTGCCGGAAGACCATCTCGGTGGACTTCCGGCTCCTCTCGGTGAAGGTCACCGTGACCGTCTCGCCCTCGATGTCCGCGGGCGCGCTCCGGTCCTTCAGCGTGAAGACGAGCCGCTCCGGGGCGGACACCTCCCGGTAGACGCCGTGGAAGGGCATGTCCGCGCCGGGCACCACGATGACCAGGCTCCACTCGCCGCCCGGCCTGACATCCATCGACACCCGGTCGAGCGGTACGTCGGCGTCACCCCCGTACCAGGCGGCGAAATCCTCGGGGACCGTCCAGGCCTCGAAGACCCGGTCCCGCGGCGCCGCGACGACTCGGGTGATGTCGATGCCCTCACGCGCCGACCGCGTCATGTTTCCTGCCCCTTCCGGACGTTTCCGTCCAGGGGATCACGCCCCACGGAGAGCCGCCAGCCGGTCGTACCGGCGTTCCCGGCCGCCTCAGGCTTCCCGGGGAAGGACCACCGTCTCCGCCGGGTCGAACGTCACTCCCACGACGGCCCCCTCCTCCGGGGTGTCCCGCAGACCGCACTCCGCCTCCAGGGCCGGACCGTCGCCGGGGTGCAGGGTGACGGTGACGTGGTGGCCCCGGAAGGTGCGTGCGCCCACCGTGCAGCGCAGGCCGTCCTTCGGGCCGCCGATCCGCACGCCGCCCGGCCGCACGAGCAGCTCGCATCCGCCCTGGGGGGAGTCCTCGGGCACCGGAACCTTGCCCCAGACCGTGTCGGCGGCCGTACCCGTGACCGTGGCGTCCACCAGGTTGTCGAAGCCGAGGAAGCGGGCGACGAAGGCCGACGCGGGCTGCTGCCAGACCTCCAGCGGGGTACCCGCCTGGGCGATCCGGCCGTCGCGCATGACCACGACCCGGTCGGCGAGCGCGAACGCCTCGCCCTGGTCGTGGGTGACGGCGAGCACCGTGGTGCCCAGCCGGCCGAAGAGGGTGCGCAGTTCGACGACGAGCCGTTCGCGCAGGCTCCGGTCCAGCTGGCCCAGCGGCTCGTCCAGCATCAGCAGTTTCGGACGGGGCGCCAGGGCCCGGGCGAGCGCCACCCGCTGCTGTTCACCGCCGGACAGGGCGGCGACGGCCCGACGGCCCGCCCCCGGCAGGCCGACCAGGTCCAGGAGTTCACCGGCCCTGCGCTCGCGCTCGGCGCGGGGGACTCCGTGCATCCTCAGCCCGAAGGCGACGTTGGCTCCGACGTCCCGGTGCGGGAACAGCTGGTGGTCCTGGAACATCAGGCCGAGCCCGCGCCGGTGCACGGGCAGGGACGCCTGGTCGGCGCCGTCCAGGAGCACCCGGCCGCCGTCCAGGGGCTGAAGCCCGGCCACGGCCCGCAGCAGCGTCGACTTGCCGCTGCCGCTCGGCCCCAGCACGCAGACGATCTCGTGGTCGGCGACCTCCAGGTCCACCGCGTCCAGCGCGGTCCGCTTCCCGAACCGGACCGTGGCCGACTCCACTGCCAGCATCTCTAGAACTCCCCGGATCGGTCGGTGCGGATACGTTCGAGCAGGAGCAGCGACACCGCGCAGACGAGCATCAGAATCGTGCTGAGTGCCATCGCCTGGCCGTAGTTGAGCTCTCCGGAGCGCCCCAGCAGCCTGGCGACGGCGACCGGCAGGGTGGGATTGTCGGGTCGCGCGATGAACACGGTCGCGCCGAACTCACCGAGCGACACGGCGAAGGCGAACCCGGCGGCCACCAGCACCGCCCGCCGCACCAGCGGGAGGTCCACCTCTCGCCAGGCCCGCAGCGGCGAGGCGCCGAGCACCGCGGCGGCCTCCCGCAGCCGTTCGTCGACCGCGCGCAGGACGGGCAGCATGGTCCGTACGACGAAGGGGACGCCCACCAGTGCCTGGGCGAGCGGCACGAGGATCCAGGACGTACGCAGGTCGAGCGGCGGCTTGTCGAGGGTGATGAGGAAGCCGAAGCCGACGGTGACCGCCGACACTCCGAGCGGCAGCATCAGCAGGGCGTCGAAGCCGCGCACGAGCCTGCCGGCCCGCCGCGTCAGCGCGGCGGCCGCGAGGCCGCCGATCACGAGGGCGATGAGGGTCGCGACCAGCGCGTAACGCAGGGAGTTCCCGATGGCGTCGAGCGGCGGCACGAGGAAGGTGGAGCCGTTGGCGTCGACGGACTGCAGCGCGCGGTAGAAGTCGAATCCGTAGCCGCCGGAGGTGTCCAGGGAGCGTTCCACCAGCACGCCGAGCGGCAGCAGGATGAGCAGCAGCACGGTCAGCAGTACACCGCCGAGCAGCGCCCGCTGCCCGGCTCCGCGGGGCGGCCGGGCGGTCTGCGCCGGGTCGACGAGCTTCAGGGCCGTCTCCCGGCGCCGTACGGTCCAGGCGTGGACGGCGAGGATCCCGCCGACCGCGGCGAACTGCACCAGGGTCAGTACGGCGGCCGTCGGCAGATCGAGGAGCTGCGCGGTCTGCCGGTAGATCTCCACCTCCAGCGTGGAGTAGGCCGGACCGCCGAGGATCTGGACGACTCCGAAGGAGGTGAAGGTGAAGAGGAAGACCATGAGCGCCGCGGCCGCGACGGCGGGGGCCAGCGCGGGCAGCGTCACCCGCCGCCAGGCGGCGAGGCGTCCGGCCCCGAGCACCCGGGCGGCCTCCTCCTGGCGGGGGTCGAGCTGGGACCAGAGCCCGCCCACCGTCCGTACGACGACCGCGTAGTTGAAGAACACATGGGCGAGCAGGATCGCCCACACCGTGGTGTCGAGCCGTACGCCCCAGAGCTCGTCGAGGAACCCGCCGCGTCCCAGCAGCGCCAGGAACGCCGTGCCCACCACGACGGTCGGCAGGACGAACGGCACGGTCACCACTGCCCGCAGCAACTGCTTGCCGGGGAAGTCGAAGCGGGCGAAGACGTAGGCACCGGGCAGCGCGATCAACAGGGTGAGCACGGTCGAGGCGAGGGCCTGCCACGTGGTGAACCAGAGGACGTCGAGGATGTCCGGCCGACTCAGCACCGTGCCGATGCGGCCGAACTGCCAGACGCCGTCCGCCTTCAGCCCCCGGCCGACGATCGCGACGACCGGGTAGGCGAAGAACAGGGCGAAGAACGCGACGGGCACGGCCATGAGGCCGAGCCGCACCGCGTTCCCCCTCCACGAGGCCGAGGGCCGCGCGACTACTTCACGACGAGCGAGGACCACGACTGGACCCACTGCTCACGGTTCTTGGCGATCTTCTCCGGGGCCACCGTCGCCGGCTTGTCGACGGTCGCACCGAACTTCGTGAACAGCTCCGGCAGCTTCGCGTCCTTCACCACCGGGTTCACGAACATGTTCAGCGGCATGTCCTCCTGGAACTGCTTGCTGATCAGGAAGTCCAGCAGTGCCTTGCCGCCCGCCTCGTTCTTCGCGCCGTCCAGCAGGCCGGCGAACTCGATCTGGCGGAAGCAGGTGCCGGTGGCGACACCGGTCGGGGCCTCGGTGGGCTGCGGGTCGGCGTACAGCACCTCGACGGGCGGGCTGGAGGCGTACGAGACGACGAGCGGGCGCTCGGCCTTGGCCTTCTTTCCGCCCGCGGAGCCGGAGAACTCCTCGTTGTACGCCTGCTCCCAGCCGTCGACGACCTTGACGCCGTTGCTCTTCAGCTTCTTCCAGTAGTCCTGGTAGCCGGTCTCGCCCTGGGTGGCGACCGTGCCGAGGAGGAAGCCGAGGCCGGGCGAGGAGGTCGCGGCGTTCTCGGTGACGAGGAGGTTCTTGTACTCGGGCTTCAGCAGGTCGTCGAAGGTCTTCGGCGGGTCGAGCTTCTTGTCGGCGAAGTACTTCTTGTCGTAGTTGACGCAGATGTCGCCGGTGTCGATGGGCGTGACCCGGTGCTTCTCCTCGTCGAGCTGCGTGTCGGCCGCGACACGGTCGAGGCCCTTCGCCTCGTACGGCGTGAACAGGCCGTTGTCGAGGGCGCGGGAGAGCAGCGTGTTGTCGGCGCCGAAGAACACGTCGCCGCGGGGGGAGCCCTTGGTCAGGATCTCCTGGTTGAGGGCCGCTCCGGCGTCACCGCTCTTGAGCACCTTGACCTTGTAGCCGGTCTCCTTCGTGAACGCCTTCAGGACCGCGTCCGAGGCGTTGAAGGAGTCGTGGCTGACCAGGGTGACGGTCTTCGAGCCGGCGCCCGTGCCGTCGGACGCCTTGCCGTCGGATCCGCCGCAGCCTGCGAGCGCGGAGACGCCGAGCGCGGCGGCGAGCGCCGTCGCCGCGTACTTCGTGGTGGTCTTCATGGTGATTCCTCCTGGAGATGACCAGGAAGAGACGCGGCCCTGTCCGCTCGGCGAGCGGGCAGGGCGCAACAGCTTGAGTAAGGTCCGAACTTCCTACCCGGAATGACCCGGGCGAGGTTCAGAGGGTCTGCGGCCGACCTGTCCTCGGTGCCGCACTCTCAGCGCTGTGGCGCTCCCCTGTCGGAATATGAAGTTGATTTCCGGGCCAGGCTACACCGGCCGGATCACGCCTGACCGGCCGGATAGCGCCCGTCCTCGGAACCCTCTCAGCGCTCGGAGGCCGCCAGCTGTCCGCAGGCCCCGTCGATCTCCTGGCCGCGGGTGTCCCGGACGGTGACCGGCACGCCGTGGGCCGCGATCGCCTCGACGAAAGCCTTCTCGTCCTCGGGCCGCGAGGCGGTCCACTTGGAGCCCGGGGTCGGGTTCAGCGGGATGAGGTTGACGTGTACCCGCTTGCCCTTGAGCAGCCGGCCCAGCCGGTCGCCCCGCCATGCCTGGTCGTTGATGTCACGGATCAGCGCGTACTCGATGGAGATACGGCGGCCGGACTTCTCCGCGTACTCCCACGCGGCGTCCAGGACCTCACGGACATTCCAGCGGGTGTTCACGGGCACGAGTGTGTCGCGCAGCTCGTCGTCCGGAGCGTGCAGGGAGACCGCGAGCCGGCACTTGAAGCCCTCGTCGGCGAAGCGCAGCATCGCCGGCACCAGGCCCACCGTGGACACGGTGATCCCGCGCTGCGAGAGCCCCAGGCCGTCCGGTTCCGGATCCGTCAGCCTGCGGATCGCCCCGACCACGCGGTTGTAGTTGGCCAGCGGTTCGCCCATGCCCATGAAGACGATGTTCGACAGCCGCGCCGGCCCGCCCGGGACCTCGCCGTCGCGCAGCGCCCGCATGCCGTCCACGATCTGGTGCACGATCTCGGCCGTCGACAGGTTGCGGTCGAGGCCGGCCTGGCCGGTGGCGCAGAACGGGCAGTTCATCCCGCAGCCCGCCTGCGACGAGATGCACATGGTCACCCGGTCCGGATACCGCATGAGGACCGACTCGACGAGCGTGCCGTCGTGCAGCTTCCAGAGCGTCTTGCGGGTGGTGTCGTCGTCACAGCTGATGTGGCGTATGACCGACATCAGGTCGGGGAACATCGCCTCGGCGAGCTTGTCGCGCGAGGCGGCCGGGATGTTGGTCCACTCCGCCGGGTCGTGCGCGTACCGCGTGAAGTAGTGCTGCGACAGCTGCTTGGCGCGGAAGGGCTTCTCGCCGGTCGCGGCGACTGCTTCCTTGCGCTCGTCGGGCGTGAGGTCGGCGAGGTGCCGCGGCGGCCGCTTGGCTCCACGGGGCGCGACGAAAGTGAGTTCTCCGGGCTTAGGCATGGTTCTCCCAGTGTCGCAGACACGCCGTGGTACTCAGGGCCGCCTACGGACCGGGCGGGACGGGAGAGGCCCCTACGGTCGCCGCCGGCCTCCGTCGACGTGCGTTCCACGGCCCAGGGACGGCCCAGGTGTGCTCGGCGAGCGTGACCGATCGCACGGTGGGACCGCCCTGGCCGGCGGACGTCCCTCAACCAGGATTCCGCAGGGCGGAGCGCATGTGACGGTGGAGCTCCACGGCGCGACGGTGCATCCGGAAGATCCAGTAACAGAAGCCGGCCGTGCCGAGCGCGAAGATCAGCGGAACCGTCAGCGAGCCGGTGACGGCCCCCAGGACGATCAGGCCGACCGCGACCAGGCCCATGCAGCCCAGCCAGTACGGCAGCCACCGGCCGCCCCGTTCCATCCTCCCCAGCTGGTCGGCGACCAGCCTTCGCATGGTCGCCCGCTCCTCGGGGTCCTCCGGCACCTCACGGTGCCGGATCTTGCGGTTGAGTTCGGCGATTCCGCGCGGGTCGGTGCCGGCCGCACGGCCGGCCCTGCGGCGCTGAACGGTCACGATGCCGATGACGACGGCGGTGAAGACCGCTGTCTGGATCACCGACCAGCCGAGGGGCACATCCCGGCGGAACAGAGCGTTGGCACCCACGCCGAGTGCGAAGATCAGCACCGCCTGCGCGGTCGTACTGCGGTCGAGCCAGAGCTTCACGTCACGCACGGCCACGTACCTCCTCGGAGCGACGAAGAACCGCTGTCGTCTCCCGGGTACCCCGTCGGTCCGTCTCCGCACGCCGGGCGGTCGCCCGGCGCACCGCGGATCAGGTGAGCCGCTCGCCCGGCAGCCGGACGACCGCGGTTCCCCGCGCCAGGTCCACCGTGGTCCGGTTCGGGGGCGCGCCGTCCTCCTCGTCGTCCCGCATCAGCAGGGCCGACTGCCGCTCCTTGAGTTCGCTCTGCTTCCCCGGCGAGAAGCTCGCGTGCAGTTGCTCGAAGCCCGTGGAGGAGATCTGCCCCTGCCGCACGCCGTTGCGCCAGGGCAGCACACCGGCACGCCCCGCGCGCAGCAGAAGCTGATCGACGAACGCGAGCAGGGTCAGTACGACGACCAGCCCCGGAAGAGTCATGAAGACGGCGAATCCCATGACGTCAGTATCTGCGGGCCGGAGTCGGGCGGCCGGAGTCGCGGTGTCCCACCGTGCGAGCGGGAACCCGGACACGGGTGGGGCCCGCCGTCCAGTGG
>NZ_JBHWZS010000069.1:0-33325 GCF_042728155.1 Streptomyces sp. NPDC060209 | reverse complement strand
GGTCCAGGCCCGTCCACTGCGGGGAGGGACGGGCCAGGGCCCTCGGCACGCAAATCCATGTCCGCTGTCGCCGGGCCGTGGCCCAGACTGCGGACATGGATGGAGAAGCTGTCGAACCCTCGGTCATGACGGCCTCGATGCGGTCGAACCAGATCCTGGGGTTCCCGCCCGATGCCCGTCTGCTGATCGTCAACTGCGACGACTTCGGGATGCATCCCGGGATCAACGCCGCGGTGATCGAGTCGATCGAAGAGGGGATCGCTGCTTCGTGCAGCCTCATGACCGTGTGTCCGGCGGCGCCCGACGCCATGCGGCTGCTCGGGCGACGACCCGGAATTCCGTTCGGTATCCACCTCACGCTGGTGTGCGAGACACCTCACCTTCCTTGGGGGCCACTGGCCCCTGCGGAGAAGGTGCCTTCCCTGCTGGACCCCTCCGGCAGCTTCTTCGAGCCGACCCCCGGCGGGCGCGCCGCTCTGCTCGGCCGTGCCCGGCCCGACGAGGTCGAGACCGAATTCCGCGCACAGATCGACGCCGTCGCCGATGCGGGGCTCACGCCTACCCACCTGGACTTCCACTGCCTGGCCGACGGGGGACGCGAGGACATCCTCGACCTGACCGTAGGACTGGCCGCGGAGTACGGCCTCGCCGTGCGCGTCTGGCTGGAGCCCGGGCTACGGGCGATGCGGCAACAGGGGCTGCCCGTCGTCGACCACGACTTCCTGGACAGCTTCTCCCTCGAGATCGAGGGCAAGGCAGCCCACTACGGCCGGCTGCTCCACGACCTGCCCGCCGGGCTCAGTGAGTGGGCCGTCCATCCCGGTCTCGGCAGCCGGGAGTCCCCTGCTCTCGACAACGGCCGGCCCGTGCGCCGTACGGACTACGAGTTCCTGACATCGCCGGAGGCCCGGGATGTCGTGGCCCAGGAGGGCATCACAGTGATCGACTACCGGACCGTTCAGCGTGTCTGGGCCCGGAATGCCGGTCCTGTGTGAGCCCACGCCTCCACCATCCGCATGCTGGACCTGACGCACCGTGCCCTCGGACGGCCCCCTAAGCTGGTAGGTGCAGCTGGTTCGCCCCGTCCGCCAGGCGGGATGCGTCGTAAGAGGGAACCCGGTGTAATTCCGGGACTGCCCCGCAGCGGTGAGCGGGAACGACCGCCGTCATACGCACTGGGTCCGACGAACCGGGCCTGGGAAGCGACGGCCATTAGGTGTCCTCATGGAGGACGTGCCCGCGAGTCCGAAGACCTGCCATCTGCCCGCGCGCGAACGAACCGCGCGCGGACATCCCGGTGACCTCGTGGGCGGGTCGGCGTACATACCAGGCGGATCACCGCGTCGCATGATGCCTTCCGTCCGGTACGTCACCCCTTCGCGCTCTCGTCCCGTCTCCGGGATCTCAGGGATTCATCTCGCGAAGGAGATCTCCGTGACCACCGAGCACGCGACCGCGGCAGCGCGGTCCACTGTGTACGGCTACCCCCGGCAGGGACAGAACCGGGAACTCAAGAAGGCCGTCGAGGGCTACTGGAAGGGCCGGGTCACCGCCGAAGCCCTCCGCGCCACCGCCGCTGAAATCCGCCGCACCAACTGGCAGCAGCTGGACGAGGCCGGCATCGACGAGGTCCCGACCGGGGACTTCTCCTACTACGACCACGTGCTGGACACCACCGTCATGGTGGGAGCCGTCCCCGGCCGCCACCGGGAGGCGGTCGCCAATGATCCGCTCGACGGCTACTTCGCGATGGCACGCGGTACGCAGGACGTCGCACCGCTGGAGATGACCAAGTGGTTCGACACCAACTACCACTACCTGGTCCCGGAGCTGGGCCCGGACACCGTCTTCACGGCGGACTCCGCAAAGCAGGTCGCCGAGCTCAAGGAGGCCGTCGCCCTGGGGCTCACCGCGCGGCCCGTCCTCGTCGGCCCGGTCACCTACCTGCTCCTCGCCAAGCCCGCTCCCGGTGTGGCCGCGGACTTCGACCCCCTCACGCTCCTGGACCGTCTGCTGCCGGTGTACGCCGAGGTCCTCGCCGACCTGCGCGCGGCCGGGGCCGAGTGGGTACAGCTCGACGAGCCCGCACTCGTCCAGGACCGCACTCCGGCCGAACTGAACGCCGTCGAGCGCATCTACCGGGGTCTCGGCACGCTCACCGACCGGCCCAAGCTGCTCGTCGCCTCCTACTTCGGCCCACTGGGCGAGGCCCTCGCCGTCCTGGCCAAGGCACCGGTGGACGGGCTCGCGCTGGACTTCACCGAGACCGCCGCCGCGAATCTCGCCGCCCTGGCGGCAGTCGGCGGGCTGCCGGGCAAGCGCCTGGTCGCCGGGGTCGTCAACGGCCGCAACATCTGGATCAATGACCTGGAGAAGTCGCTCTCCACGCTGGGGACCCTGCTCGGGCTCGCCGGACGGGTCGACGTGGCCTCCTCCTGCTCCCTGCTGCACGTCCCCCTCGACACCGCCGCCGAACGGGACGTCGAGCCTCAGGTGCTGCGCTGGCTGGCCTTCGCCCGGCAGAAGACCGCCGAGATCGCGACTCTTGCCAAGGGCCTCGTGCAGGGCGTTGATGCCATCGCCGCCGAACTCGCCGCGAACCGGGCCGACCTGGCATCCCGTGCGCACTCCCCCGTCACCCGCGACCCTGCCGTCCGCGCCCGGACCGCGGCGGTGACGCAGGCCGACGCCCACCGCTCCCAGCCGTACGGCGAACGATCCGCGGCCCAACGCGCGCACCTCGGCCTGCCGCTGCTGCCGACGACCACCATCGGCTCCTTCCCGCAGACCGCCGAACTGCGCACGGCCCGCGCCGACCTGCGGAGCGGGCGCATCGAGGCGGCCGCGTACGACGAGCGCGTCAAGGCCGAGATCCAGGAGGTGATCTCCTTCCAGGAGAAGACCGGCCTGGACGTCCTGGTGCACGGTGAGGCCGAACGCAACGACATGGTCCAGTACTTCGCGGAGCAGCTCACCGGCTACCTCGCCACTCAGCACGGCTGGGTCCAGTCCTACGGCACCCGCTACGTCCGCCCGCCGGTCCTGGCCGGCGACATCTCCCGCCCCGAGCCGATGACGGTGGCCTGGACGACGTACGCCCAGTCCCTCACCGATCGCCCGGTCAAGGGCATGCTCACGGGGCCGGTCACCATGCTCGCCTGGTCCTTCGTCCGCGATGACCAGCCTCTCGGCGAAACCGCCCGTCAGGTCGCCCTCGCCCTGCGCGACGAGGTGAACGACCTGGAGTCCGCGGGGACTTCCGTCATCCAGGTGGACGAGCCGGCACTGCGCGAAACACTGCCGTTGCGCGCCGCCGGCCATCCCGCCTATCTGGCCTGGGCGACGGAGTCGTTCCGGCTCACCACGAGCGGGGTGCGGCCGGACACCCAGATCCACACCCACATGTGTTACGCCGAGTTCGGCGACATCGTCCAGGCCATCGACGACCTCGACGCCGACGTGATCAGCCTGGAGGCCGCCCGCTCCCACATGCAGGTCGCCCACGAGCTGGCGGAGCAGGGCTACCCGCGCGAAGCGGGGCCGGGCGTGTACGACATCCACTCGCCCCGCGTTCCGAGCACCCAGGAAACCGCGGAGTTGCTCCGCACCGGTCTGAAGGCGATCCCGGCCGAACGGCTGTGGGTCAACCCGGACTGCGGGCTCAAGACCCGCGGCTGGCCGGAGACGCGCGCCTCGCTGGAGAACCTCGTGGCCGCCGCCCGCACGGTCCGCGGCGAGCTGTCGGCGTCCTGACGGTGCGGACCGGTCTGGGCGCCCATTGCGCGCCCAGGCCGGTCCGGGTGCTTCCGCGGGTACTCGCGGAAGCATGCGGGGAGTGGCGGCCCATGCGCCCAGAGTGAACCGAGATTACTATTCGGCTATATAAACCTGTTTGCCCGCTTTGAAGTCGGGTACGGCGCGGGGAGGGCGGAATGCAGCATTCCATGTCGCGCGGATCCGCGTCCTCCGCCCTGAGCACCCGAAACACCGACGACAGCCGACGACAAGGAGTCACCCGTGCCCGCTGTACCCGCCATCACGCTCAACAACGGTGTGGAGATCCCCCAGCTCGGTTTCGGTGTCTTCCAGATCCCTCCGGAAGACACCCGCGAGACCACGCTGGCGGCCCTGGAGGCCGGCTACCGGCACATCGACACGGCGCAGATGTACGGCAACGAGAAGGAAGTCGGCCAGGCGGTCCTGGACTCCGGTCTCGACCGGGCGGACGTCTTCGTCACCAGCAAGCTGGACAACGACGCCCATGCGTACGACGACGCACTCCAGGCCTTCGAGCGCACGATGGAGAAGGTGCGGCTGGACTATCTGGACCTCTTCCTCATCCACTGGCCTCTGCCCGACAAGGGCGATTTCGTGGAGACCTGGAAGGCCCTGGAGGAGATCTACCGTTCGGGTCGGGTCAAGAGCATCGGAGTCTCGAACTTCCAGCCTCACCACCTGCGCCGCCTGATGGACAACAGCGTGGTGGTGCCCGCCGTCAACCAGATCGAGGTGCATCCGTACCTCACCCAGGACGCCGTCAGGTCCTTCGGTGCCGAACACGGCATCGCCACCGAAGCCTGGTCTCCGATCGCGCAGGGCAAGGTGCTCGACGACCCGGCCCTCACCCGTATCGCGGAGCGGGTCGGCAAGTCGACGGCGCAGGTCACCCTGCGCTGGCACCTGCAGCGTGGGGACATCGTGTTCCCCAAGTCGGTGACCCGGCGGCGCATCAAGGAGAACTTCGACCTCTTCGACTTCGAGCTCACGGAGGGGGACATCGGCGAGATCAACGCGCTGAACCGCGACGAGCGCACAGGATTCGACCCGGACCGGTTCAACGGCTGAACCTCTTAGCTGCGACAGAGGCCGTGCCGGACCCGCCCGGCGAGGCCATCGAAGAATCCGCAGTGGAACTCAGCAGGGCCCGGGCATGAGCCAGGGCGAGCGGGTCACTGTCGACAACAACCTGGTACCGGGCCGAGCGGCCTCCCTCTCGGCCCGGGTCGCTCACGCGGGGCGCGGAACGAGAGGACCCGCCCCCTGAGAGGGACGGGTCCTGTACACGGACTGGGTTGTTGAGCGGCGTTACTTCAGGGCGGGCGGCGCCGCGTCCGCCGAGGTACCCCACGCCGAGGGCGTCGAACCGACCTCGAAGGACAGGTTCCGCGTTCCGCGGATGTCCTCGGTGGTCAGGTAGGTCTTCCCGTACGCGGTCCCGTCCGTACTCGCCGACTGGATGTAGCGCGCCGAGTCGGAGGTCCCCGGAGCCTTCACGGTCAGGCTCCCCTTGGGGTAGTAGCGCCGGTCGAGGGTCAGGTCGACCCGCTCGAAGACGGGGGTCGACAGGCCCCAGGTGTCGGTGCCCGGCTGGACCGGGAAGATCCCGATCGAGGACAGGACGTTCCAGGCGGACATCGTCCCCAGGTCGTCGTTCCCGGTCATGCCGGTCGGGGCGTCCGTGAAGAGCGTGAGCGCGGCGTGCACCACGTCGGTCGTCTTCCAGGGCTGGCCGGTGGAGAGGTAGGTGTAGGGAGCGATCAGGTCGGGCTCGTTCTGCGGGTTGTACTTGTCCGCGTTGTAGTAGTCGTACGGCCCGTTCACCCATACCTCGCGGGCGGTCTTCGCCGGGTCCTGAAGCAGCTGCCCGTAGGCGAAGAACGAGTCGAGGCGCTCGTTGGCGGCCTGGGTGCCGCCGATCAGGGAGACCATGCCGGGCAGGTCCTGCGGGACCAGCCACTGGTACTGCCAGGACGTGCCCTCGTGGAAGCCCTCGCTCTGTGCCGGGTCGACGGGGCCGGTGAAGTCCCCGTTCGCGTCCCGTGCGCGGAAGAAGCCGGTCGAACTGTCGAAGATCTTCCGGTAGTTCTGCGCTCGCTCCGCATACCGTGCGGCGTCGTCCTCGTGCCCCAGTTCCTTCGCCATCTGTCCGAGCATGGCGTCGGACAGCGCGTACTCCAGGGTCGCGGAGGCACCGTGGTCGTAGTCGGAGTCACCCGGCTTCACATGGGCGCGGTCCTTGATGTACGGCGCGAAACCGTCCGCGAGGTACTCCTTGTTGGCCTCACGGCCGACGGGCGCGGAGTCCGCCGGCGGCACGCCGTCGGCGTTCTTCTTCAGCGCCCGGTACGCCTGCTTCTCGTACCCCTTGAGCAGCCCCTGCTGGTAGGCGTTGGTGAGGAACGGCGTGACGGGGTCACCCGTCATGATGTTCGTCTCGACCGTGCCGTAGCCCCACTTGGGCAGCCAGCCGCTGTCCTCGTCGATCTTGATGACGGAGATCGCCATGTCACGGGACTCGTGGGGGGCGAGCAGCGACAGGAGCTGGGCCTGGGTGCGGTAGGTGTCCCAGAGCGACCAGTTCTGGTAGTAGGTGAATCCCTTGGCGCGGTGGATCTTCTGGTCCCAGCCGGTGTAACGGCCGTCGACGTCGCTGCCGATGTTCGGGGCGAGGAACGAGCGGTACAGGGACGAGTAGAAGGTCCGGCGCAGGGTCTCACTGCCGCCCTTCGCCCGGACGTCGTCGAGGCGGTCCTCCCACGCGGCCTGAGCGGCACGTGCGACACGGTCGTACGAACGGCCGCCTTCGGCACGGAGGTTGAGTGCGGCCCCCTTGGCGTCCACGTACGAGATCGCGGTGGTCGCCTCGACGGTGCGGTCCTTGGAGGTGTCGAAGCGTACGAAGGCTCCGTTGCGCTCGCCGCCGGCGGCCGAGGTGGTGGACCCCTGGGTGACCGTGTCGCCCTTCCAGGTGCCGGAGGTGGTGAAGGGCCGGTCGAAGCGGGTGATCGCGTACACCGTGTACGGCTTGGTGTCCTGGCAGAAGCCGCTGCCGGTGATGGCCGTGCGTACGGTGCGGTTGTCGAGGATCTCGACCTTGGTGTTCACCGTCTTGTGGAGCGACTGGCCCGCGTTGATGAGGACGTTGGCCTTGTCCGTGGCGGGGAAGGTGTAGCGCTGCACCCCGGTGCGCTCGGTGGCGCTCAGCTCGGCCTTGATGCCAGTCTTGAGGCCGACCTCGTAGGTGCCGGGGCTCGCCTTCTCGTCGTCGTGGCTGAACTCGGCGGCGTACGTGGCGTTGTCGGTCGACGTGATGTCACCGGTCGTCGGGAGCACCGGGAGGTCACCGCCGAGGCCGCAGCCCACGCCGGAGATGTGGACGGTGGAGAAGCCCCTGATGTGGGTCTCCGAGTAGTCGTAGCCGGTGTTGTGCCCGGTGTCGGGCGAGAACTGCACCATGCCGAACGGCACCGCGGCGCCCGGGTAGGTGTTGCCCTCGTTCTCGGTTCCGATGAACGGGTTGACGAGATCGGTGAGCCGACCGCGCTCGGTGTGCCCCCCTCCGTCCGCCGCGGCAGGTGCGGCGACGGCGCCGCCGAGGAGAGCGGCCGTGGCGGCCGCCGTCCCCGCACCGCGAATCCAGTGGGTCCATCTCATGGAATGAGCGCCTCTCGAGACGTAGACAACGTTGTCATGCGCACTGCGCGATCATTCTTGGCCCGCATGCGTGTACTCGTCAAGAGTTGCGGCAGGCCCCGTCCCCGACGCGCGGCTTCCGCGTGCGGGGCAGGGCTTCCGGCTCCAAGGTCGAGACAGGACGCCGAGCCTGCATGGCGGCGGTCCGCCTGTCGCACTCCGGAGGCGAAGCCGTGAGCCCGTACCGCACCACGACAGGGCTGACGTCGCACGCGCCGCAGAACGAGAGCGACCTGCTCCCCCGGTGGACACGGTTCGCGCCCCTGGCGCTGGTGGTGCTCGCGCTGGCGATCGACCTTCCCACGCCGGGGGCGTTCAGCGGGGACGTGTTCCTGATCCTGAGCTCCATGATCGCGTCCTGCGTGTACACACTGCGGGCCGTGGTCTGGGTGGCCGTCCTCAACAGTGTGGCCGGACTGGTCCTCCTCTTCGCGGGGCACCTGTCGGCCGACGGCCGTCACGCGGTGGTCGACTACGTCGCCATGGTGGTCCTCGCCTGGGCATCCGTGCCGCTCTGCCGACTGCGGCTGTCCTTGCGACGCCGGCTCCAGGGGGCCGAGCGGGTGGCGGAGAGCGCCCAGCGCGCGGTGCTCCCACCCGTACGCGCGTGGTGGGGGAACACCTGGATCGCGGTTCGCTACGAAGCCGCGTCCGCCGCGGCCTCCGTCGGAGGCGACCTCTACGCGGCGGAGCACACCCCGTACGGCGTGCGCCTCCTCATCGGCGACGTACGCGGCAAGGGGCTGAACTCCGTTCCCGGCGTCGCGGCCCTGGTGGGCAGCTTCCACGAAGCCGCGCACCACACTCCGACCCTGCCGGAGCTGGCCCGCCACCTCGACGAGGCGGTGGCCCGCCACACGCGGGAGACCGCCGCGGTGAGCAGTGGGAGCGATGTGAGCGGTGAGCATTTCATCACGGCGGCCATCGCACAGATCCCGGACGACGGCGCGGAAGTACGTCTCATCAACCGCGGACACTGTCCCGCCTTCCTGGTGAGCGAGAACGCCCTACAGGTCTGGGAGCCCGAACACCCCGGGCTGCCTCTGGGGCTCGGCGAGCTGGACACCGGCCCGTGGAAGGACGAATCCCGCCCCTTCGGGCCGGGGAATCTGCTCCTGCTGTGCACGGACGGGCTGCTGGAGGCCCGCGACGCCGGTGGACGCTTCTACACCCCGGACCAGGATCTGCGGCAGGTGTGGCGCCAGGGACCACCGGCCGTCGTGGAGAAGCTCGCCCAGGCGGTCCACACCCATACGGACGGGGTCCTGACCGACGATCTGGCCCTGGTCGCCGTCACCCGTGCGGAGCATGCGCCCCCACGGGGAGGGGAAGGTACGCCGGCGCCGTGAGCGCTGGTGCGCCGGCCGACAGCGCGATGGGCCGCGCGGAGACCTGACGGCGGCTCATGTACGTATCGCGCACGGCCCGACGGCTACCCGTCAGCGCAGCGTCGCGTACACGATGAGATTGTCCACGGGGTGGCCTGCGGCGTCGAAGGCTCCGTCGCACGTGATCAGCCGGAGCACGCGCTCGTCGGTGGCTCCGTAGACCTTCTCGGAGGGGAAGGCGTTCTTGCTCACGGTCTCCGTGCCGGTGACCCTGAAGTGGGTCTCGTCCCCTCCCCCGTCGGACACGGCGATGTCCGCGCCCTTGGCGATCGTGTGCAGGTCGTGGAAGACGGCCTTCCCGAACCGCGTGTCGTTGTGGCCGATGAGCACGGCGGCTCCGGGCTCGCCGGGAACGGCCCCGCCCGCGTACCAGCCGGCCGTCATGCCCTTCTCGGCCGGCGGGACCTCGACCGTGCCGTCCTCGTTGAGTCCCAGCCGCAGCAGCACGCTGTCTATGCCCAGCGACGGGACCGTCAGCCGTGTCGGTGCCGGCGCCTTGGGCGCGTCCGCGGACCTGGGTGTGTCTGTGGCGGCCCTGGCGGAAGGCTCGGGCGCATCGGCCGTGCCGCACCCGCTGACGAGGGTGAGCAGCACGCCGGCTGCCGCCAGGGACACAGCTGTCCGCCATGACGAGTTCGATGTGAAGGGCATGAGTACTCCGGTGCGGGGTCGGGCGGAGGCGGGAGGTGGAACGCGGGTGGCGCCGCCCCCCGTGCAGGGAGCGGCGCCATCGTGCGGGATCAGCCGTTGCGCTGCGCGGCGGACCGGCGGCGCAGCACGAGGACGCCGGCGCCCGCGAGCAGCACCGCGCCGGCCGCGGAACCGTACAGAGCGGTGCCACCGGTGTCTCCGGCCGGACGCTCCCCTGCGGCGACGCCGCCCCGCGGCACCGTGCCGGCCGGCACGGACTCGGCGGGGACCGGAGTCGCCGCCTCGGTGGGTTCGGCGCCTTCGGGCGCGGGGCTGGAGCTCGCGGGCGTGGAGACCGGGCTCGGGGAGCTGGTGGCCTCGGCGCGCTCGGCGGGCACCGCGGTGGGGGTGCCGTCGGCGACGGCCGCGGCGGTCGGGAGCATGACCGCGCCGATGGCGGCGGTGGCGAGGACCGCGGTCCTGAGGGTGGGACGAAGAGACATGAAGAACTCCGATTCCAGCTCGGCGTTGGTGGTGCCCGCGCACGGATGCGCGTCGGGCGCCGGGCATGACCACAGACTGGAGTGAAGTTGTGAGGAAGCTGTCAGATCGCCGTGTTCATCGGATCAGGGCCTGCGGGCGGCAGCCGCAGGGTGAACACCGACCCCTGGCCCAACGTGCTGACCACACCGGTCGTCCCGCCGTGGGCCTCGACGAGCTTGCGGACGATCGCCAGTCCCAGGCCACTGCCCCCGGTGCTGCGGTTGCGAGACTTCTCCGCACGCCAGAACCGGTCGAAGACGTACGGCAGATCCTCCGTCGCGATGCCGCTGCCGGTGTCGGCGACCTCCAGCACCACCGCTTCGTCCGCTCCCCCGGACCCGGTCGCGTAGGCGCGCAGCGTCACCCGCCCTCCCGACGGCGTGTGGCGTACGGCGTTGGACACCAGGTTGCCGAGCGCCTGCCTCAGCCGGACCGGGTCGGCCGCGAGCTCGGGGACCGGCTCGTGCCCCTCCGGAACGGTCACGGTGAGACCGACGCCGGCGGCATCGGCCTGCGCCTGGTGGGCGGCCGCGACGTGGGAGAGCAGGTCCTCGATCCGTACTGGTTCGGGGTGCAGACGCAGGGCGCCGGCATCGGCCGCCGACAGGTCCTGGAGGTCATCGATGATGTGCTGCAACTGCACCGCCTCCTCCAGGAGCGAGGAGACGAACGTCGCGTCGGCATCGGCGATGCCGTCCTGGGCCCCCTCCAGCCACCCCCTGATGTTGCTCAACGGGGTGCGCAGTTCGTGCGCGACGTCGCTGACCATCACCTTGCGCTGCTCCTCCAGCCGGGCACGATGGGCCGACATGTCGTTGAACGCGGTGGCCAGTCGGCCGATCTCGTTGTCCGCGGCGACCACCACATGTGACGGGTCCTCGCCGTCCCGCATGCGCTGGGCCGCTCCCGTGAGCGCGTGCAGCGGCCGCACGAGCCGGACTCCGGCGAGGACCGAGGCACCGACGGTGAGCGCGAGGACGAGCGCCGCGGCCCCGATGATCTTCGCCGTGTTCCCGGAGGACAGCTCGAAGCCGGGGACGGCACCACCGCCCGGGTCGCTGATGAACAGCAGCGCGGGTGAGGCGACGTACGAACTGAGCTGCTCCTGGCGGGCGATGCCCACGCACGAGGCGATGTCGCGGTCGTTCTCACTGTCGAGGGGCGAGGCTGGGGTGGGCATCGCCGTGGGCAGGGACTCCTGCGGAACACTGACGGTCGGCACCGGCGACGCCTCAGGCACGGCGGATGCGGCGACGGGCTCCTCGCCCGTGTTCCACGAAAGGTCGAGATCGAGCCGTACGGCTTCGCGGCCCTGCCGGTCCAGGCAGGCGTTGACGAGCTCGTTGAGCGTGGTGAGCGCCTTGGCCTCGGTTTCGGTGGGGCTGTCGAGGTCGTCCGTCGAGCACTGGCTTCCTCGAAGTCGGTCAGGGTCGTTGCCCACGACCTGGATACGGGGCCGCCCGCTCGGTCCCTCGACGACGTCCGAGGCGATCCCGGACCGGCTGAGGCACTGCACCGCCTCGTCGGCGGTGCGCTTCAGCGACGTACGCTCGGCCTCGGACAGCCTGAACGGTCCGACGGCCCGCGGGTCGACCCGGTCGTTCCCGGAGCGCTGCTCCTCGTCCGTACCGGGTGCCGCGATCGTCACGGAGCCGGACTCCGACTCCGACCCGGAGGAGACGGCTGCCACGGACAGCGGGTCCACGACCGCCGACGCCTGGGGAGGCAGAGCCGGTGGCGGCGGGGAGGAGCCGACGGAGTCCGCGAGTATCCGGCGGCTCTGTGTCGTCAGCGTGATCCGCCGGTCGGACGCGTCGGCCAACTCGTTCACCGTGGCTCCCACGCCGTCCCAGGTGGGGTGTCGGGCCGCGTAGGCGAGCAGCGAGTCGAGGACCCGGGTGTCGGCGGCGAGGTTGCGGCCCTGTTCCTGCTCGATCGCACCGGACGTGGTCTGTACGGCCAGCCACGCGGTCGCGGCGACCGAACACGCGGCGACCAGCGCCGACACCGCCAGCAGCCGGCCGAGGAGGCTCTTGCGCAGCGGCAGCCGCAGGCGCTGCCCGCCGTGCTCAGCGCGCCGAAGCACGGAGGGCGCCCTTCAGCGGGTCCATGAGCTTGTAGCCGACCCCGAAGACGGTGAGCAGCCGGACCGGGCGGCGGGGCGCGCGCTCGATCTTCTTGCGGAGGTTCATGATGTGCACATCGACCGTACGACTGCTGATGTAGCGGTCGAATCCGTGGAGTTCGGCGAGCAGTTGCTCACGGGTGAAGACACGTTCGGGCTCGGCGGCCATCGCGGAGAGAACCCGGAACTCCCCCGGTGTGCACTCGACCCCTACGCCGTCGACCGAGACCTCGTGGCGCGCCGGATCGACGGCGAGTGTTCCCACCCGCAGCACCTGGCCGTCTTCGCGTGCCCCTTCCCGCCGCGTGCGCCGCAGGAGAGTGCGCACACGTGCCATGAGCTCCCGAGGGCTGTAGGGCTTGGTCATGTAGTCGTCCGCGCCCAGGTCCAGCCCGAGCAGCAGATCGTCCTCCGTGGCCCGGGCGGTCAGCATGAGGACCGCCAGCTGCCGTTCCTCGGCGCGCAGGATGCGGACCACGTCGAGTCCGTCCGCCCGCGGCATCATCACGTCGAGAACGAGCAGGTCGGGCGACCCCTGCCGGGCCTGCTCGAGGGCGGAGAGGCCGTCGGACACCACCGTGACCGCGTGGCCTTCGCGTTCGAGGTAACGGCGGACCAGCTCGGCTTGTTTCGCGTCGTCTTCCGCGACTATGACGTTTGCGCACACGCGGATGATCGTAGAGGAGCCCCGGGCGCACCCCATTCGCCGTGGCGACGGACGGGGGCGTCCTCGGCTCGTCCGGCCGTGCGGAGGAGGCGTGTTGGCCGCCCCCGGACTGCGGTGACGGGACCGTGCGGGCACCGGGCCCGATGTGTGGAATCCGCAGGGGTGGTCAGCAGACGCCGTCGCCCGGCTTGGGGTTGCCCAGGCCGAACAACGGGCGCAGCTTGAGCCCGAGCCAGGTGCCGGCCAGGGCGACCGCGCCCCACAGCCAGCCGCTCAGGCTGCCCGAGGCCACGCCTGCCAGGTAGGCACCGATGTTGCAGCCTCCGGCCAGCCGGGCTCCGATGCCCATCAGCACACCGCCGAGCACCGACGCGACGGCCGTTCGCCATGGAATGCCACGGTGCAGGGCCCATGTACCGCCGAGGGCCGCGGCCACCGCGGCACCGATCATGATGCCGAGGTCGGTGAGGCTGGTCTTGTCGGCCAGTACGGGACCGGCGAGCATCTCCGCGTTGCCGGCCTGCCGCCACCAGGTCCAGTTCTCCGGGTGCCCGCCGAGCGCACCCACCAGTTCCGAGCCCCACAGGCTGAACGCACTCGTGACACCCCAGGCTCCGCCGGACACCGCCAGCACGCCCGCGCCGAGGACGGCCAGCACCAGGGCACCGGCGGCCAGTGGCCAGGACCCCCGGAAGGCCCGTACGGCCGCGGTGCGCGCCGAGGGTACGGCGCCGAGGGGCGGCGGGTTACGACGGGCCTGGACGCGTCGCGTGACCACGACCACCAGCAGCAGGGCGGCGATCGTCACCGCCCACGAGCCGAACCAGCCGATGTGGTCGGAGAGGACGACCGGCTCCCAGGCGGGAAGGTCCTTCCAGAGGTCGAACTGCCACGCGGCGAGCGTGGCGCCCGCGATGAACCCGCCGAGGGTCAGGAGCACCGAGGTCTGCCCCGAGCCGACGGCGAAGAGGGTGCCCGAGGCACAGGCCCCGCCGAGCTGCATGCCGATGGCGAAGAGCAGCGAGCCGACGACCAGGCCGACTCCGATCGACCCGGCGGAGGGTGCCGGCTGCGAGCCGAACAGCCCGGTGCTCGTGCCGATGATCAGCGCGAACAGTGTGGCCGTGGTGCCGAGCAGCAGCGCGTGCGCCCGCAGCCCGGTGCCGTTGCCGACGGCGATGAGCTGTCGCCAGGCGGATGTGAAGCCGAACCGGGAGTGGAAGAGGGCGACGCCCAGACCGAGCCCCAGCAGGAGCAGCACGCCCGGCTTGGCCCCGTGCGCGAACCACACGTACGCGGTCAGGGCCACGGCGAGCAGCCCGGACACGACGAGTGGCGTCCTGCGCACCGGGGGCAAGGGCGGTGCCTCCGGTCGCGGCACCGAGGTGCGGGAGGGAACGAACAGGGCGGGCAGTGCGCGCGGCGGCGCGGCCGGCCCGGCGGGTGGCGCGGTGGTCACGAGAGGTCTCCGGATGGTGCTCGGCGGACGGCGGCGTGGGCTGTCGACGGCGCTGCACGCACTGCCGACGCGGGTTCAGCCGCTACAGAGTCCGTCGTCGACGCACCATGCCGAGTGCGCGAACAGCGCGAGGCACAGTGACGGGGCCGATGCAGACATGCGTGCGAATATACGGACGGGTGAACTCCGGATGCCTCGCCGTCTCGCCATGCGGAAGGCTTCCGGGACGGCCGGATGTCCATGCCCGCCATCTTCCCCTCAGCCCCTCCGGGGCGTCCTGGTGCCTGCGCTTCTCCGGCACCGGCCGGACGGACCGCGGAGTGTGCGCCGGTATCCGGACAGGACCATTGACACGGCCGCGATCCGGGCGGCAAACTCACGGCAATCAGTGAAGAAATCTTCACTATGCGAACACGATGGGCCGCTCGTGGTCGACCCCAACGGGTTGCGAACATCCCCGAAGCGAAGGAGAGCGAGCCGTGCACACGACTGTAGGAATCATCGGGGGCGGCCCGGCCGGGCTGCTGCTGTCGCGCCTGCTCCACCGGGCGGGCGTGGACTGCGTCGTCCTGGAGAGCCGCGATCGCGCCTACGTCGAACAGCGTCAGCGGGCCGGCATCCTCGAACAGTCCACCGTCGACGCCCTGCGCGAGGTCGAGGCGGCCGAACGGCTGGACGCCGAAGGACTGGTCCATGACGGCGTGGAGCTGCGCTGGGAAGGCCGGGCACACCGGATCGACTTCCCGTCGCTGACGGACGGCCGCCGAGTGTGGGTGTACGCGCAGACCGAGGTCGTCAAGGACCTCATCGCCCTGCAGCTGGCCGACGGCGCGGCCCTCCACTTCGGGGCCGAGGTCAGCTCGGTCGAGGGCGCGGACACCGACCGTCCGACGATCCGCTACACGCACGAAGGCCAGGACAAGACCCTGACGTGCGACTACGTCGTCGGCTGCGACGGCTTCCACGGGGTGACCCGGACAGCTGTCCCCGAGGGGGTCCGGCGCACCTACGAGCGGGTGTACCCCTACTCGTGGTTCGGCATCCTGGCCGATGTGGCGCCGTCCTGCGACGAGTTGATCTACGCCCATTCCCCGCGCGGCTTCGCCCTGCACAGCATGCGGTCACCCGAGGTCAGCCGGATGTATCTGCAGGTACCCAACGGCACGGATCCGGCCGACTGGCCGGACGAGCGGATCTGGGACGAGCTGGATGTCCGGTTCGCACTCGACGGCTGGAAGCTGGAACGCGGGCCGATCACCTCCAAAAGCGTTCTGCCGATGCGCAGTTCGGTCACCGAGCCGATGCGGTACGGCCGAGTCTTCCTGGCCGGCGACGCCGCGCACATCGTGCCGCCCACCGGCGCGAAGGGACTCAATCTGGCCGCGGCCGACGTCGTGGTGCTCGGCCGGGCGCTCATCCGGCAGCACACGACCGGTGCGGCCGATCTGCTGGACGCCTATTCCGACACGTGTCTGCGCCGCGTGTGGCGCGCCGAGCACTTCTCGTACTTCATGACCACGACGCTGCATGTCGATCCGGACCAGAGTCATTTCGACACGCGGCTCCAGATCGCCCAGCTCGACCGGATCGCCGCCTCACCGCACGCTGCGGCCGAACTCGCCATGAATTACGCGGGGTTGCCGTTGCCGTAACCCATGAGGAGCAGCCGTTCGCGTCACCTGAGCGACGCACCGCGAAGCCGGATGGCAGGAGAGCGCCCGAGCCCGTAGGTGCCATGCGCCTGCGGGCTCGCACCACCGGGTCACGGTGCCAGGAGACAGCTCTGCGCCCCCCATTGACACGGGCGGAGGCCAAGGGGAAACTCGCACGGCCCAAGAGTGGAATTATTTTCACCTCGCGAACACTCACTCCCCGATCGTGGTGTTGCTCCCTTGTACGGGGCAGCCCACCCGCCACAACGCCGTGGCAGAAAGCGAGTGCCCCGTGGCTGCCTCGACCACGTCCCCACCTGACCGCTCCTTCCGGGTTGTCGCTCCGGTCATCGCTCTGTGCTGGCTCGCCGTGTTCTTCGACGGCATGGACGTCAACATCTACGGCGCGACCATGCCGCACCTCCTGGCCGACGAAGGCCTCGGCTTCACGCCCGCGCTGGCCGGCACCATCGGTAGTTGGACCACCTTCGGCATGCTGATCGGCGCCCTGGCCGCGGGCACGCTCACCGACTGGCTGGGCCGAAAGCCGCTGGTCATGGGAAGCGTTCTGCTGTTCTCGGTCGGATCCGCGCTGTGCGCCGTCGCACCCGACGCCACCGTGTTCGGCGCCGGCCGCTTCCTCTCCGGGCTCGGCCTGGGAGGACTGATGCCGATCGGCCTGGCGATCGTCGCCGAGTTCGCTCCGCCACGCCGGGCCGCCCTCGCCACCGGCCTGATGATGACCTCGTACCACGCGGGCGGCATGGCGGCCACCGGCATCGGTCTCGCCGTGGCACCCGAGCACGGCTGGCGCTGGGTGTTCTGGGCGGGTGTACTTCCGGCCCTGATCGCGGTGCCGCTGGTGTCGAAGTGGCTTCCGGAATCCCCCGGCGTGCTCTTCGCCCGCGGGCGCACCGACCAGGCGTACGCCGTCGCCGACCGCTACCGGCTGGAGCGCCCCGGCGCCCAGCAGGCCCCCCAGGCCGGAGCGAAGGGCCGCATGGCCGCGATCACCGCCCTGTTCGCCCCCGGCACCCGCTGGGCGACCCCGCTGCTGTGGATCGCGTCCTTCGCGGGTCTCCTCCTCGTCTACGGCGTCTCCACCTGGCTGCCCGAGCTGATGCGCGCCACCGGCTACTCCCTCTCCTCCTCGGTCACCTTCCTGATGGTGATCAACGCGGGTGGCATCGTCGGCATGCTCGTAGCGGGCCGAACGGCGGACAGGTTCGGCCCGGTGAAGGTCTCGGCGCTGTGGTTCGTGCTGACCGCGGTCGGCGTGTTCCTGCTCAGGGCACAACTACCTCTGGGCGTCGCGTACGTGGTCGTCTTCGTCACCGGCATCTGGCTGTTCAGCGCCCAGGTGATGGTGTACGCGGCCACGTCCCGCGTCTACGCGCCTCGCGAGCGCGCCACAGGCCTGGGCTGGGTCACGGGCATCGGCCGTACGGGCGCGGTGGTCGGCCCGGCCCTTGGCGGTGCGGTCCTCGCCGGCGGCAACGCGGGCCTCGGTTTCACCACGTTCGCCGTGACGGCCGTCCTCGGCGCACTGGCGATCTCCCTGGTCCCGCTCGCCCTGAACAACCGCCGTGGCCGCAGCCCCGATACGGCCCCCACGCTCAGCCCGGCGACGGACTGAGAACCCGGAAACACAGGGCAGGCGCCCGCTGCGACTCATGCATCCGGCCCACCGGGAGCCTGCCCGGCTCACTCCGTCCCACGGGCCCATGGCCTATCGACCGGCGTGTGCCATGAGCAGCGGCTGGAAGAAGCCGGTCTCCGCCGGCATCCGCCACCCGGGGTCGACGAACCCGGCCTCCGCTGCGAGGCCCGCCAGTCGGTCCCGGCCGAGTGCCCAGTAGGTGGTCCGGCGGGCCCGGACGCGCCACTCTCCGCCTGCCGGCAGGAGCTGGAAGTGCTCCACGTCGTAGTGCTCGCCGTCGTCGTGCCAGTGCCAGAGCTGAAAGGTGACGGTTCGTTCTTCCTCGTCGGCGCCGTCGGTGATCCGGTGGATCTGTGGAAGCGTCGAGGCAGGGCGGTCGCGCAGCAATTCGTCGTAGGGCCGTGTGCTGACCAGCAGCAGGCCGTCGGGACGGAGCACACGGCGCATCTCGGTCAGAGCGGCGCGCACGTCCTGCTCGGTCAGCAGGTGCGGCAGCGAGTTGTCGGCGCAGACCACGGTGTCGAACCGGCCGTCGGGAAAGGGGAGGCGCCGCATGTCGGCGGCGGCCGCGCACAGGCGCAGACTCCGGCGGGCGGCCTCACGGGCAGCGCGGGCCGCGGCGCGCGGGCTGAGGTCGGTCGCGGTGACGTCGTGCCCGCGCAGCGCCAGACCGATGGCCTGCGTGCCGATGCCACAGGAACAGTCGAGCACCGCCGCACGTTCCTGGCTGATCAGGGCGCCCAGGGCATCCCCCTGCCGACGGAGGCTCACGTCCCAGTCCGCGTAGATCAGGTGGTAGTCGTCGGCCAGATCGTCGTAGAAATGCGCGACCGATGTCTCGGACATGGCGCGAGATTACCGTGTCCGCATCCGGAGGGGCTGGTGGAACCGCGCCTCGGGACACGTGACCGTCACACCGGCAACGGACACCGCGGCGCGGGTCCGGGCGGTAGCCGGACCCGCTTCCGCTACGGCGACCGGGTGGCCCGCGAGTCCGATTCCCGACGTGCCGGTGGCAGTGGTCGGCGACGGCTCACATCTCCAGTACACAGTGGGAGGGAACCTGCGGCCTGCGGCACAGCAGTGCGGTCGCCCCACTGGTCCAGGTGCGCCGCCTCGCCGTGCTCGCCGTTGTGATCAAACGCCGCCACCAGCAGGCGGATGCGACCGCGCGCTCCCGCCGGCAACCCGCTCCGCATGGCCGACAAGCGACGTTGCGATGGACAGGAGGCGGTAATGCCGGATGCGGTGGTGATCGGAGCGGGGCCCAACGGCCTGGTCGCGGCGAACCTGCTCGCCGATGCGGGATGGAGCGTGGAGGTACTCGAGGCGCAGCCGGAGCCGGGCGGAGCGGTCCGCAGCGATCGCGAGGTACATCCCGACTACGTGAGCGACCTCTGCAGTTCCTTCTACCCGCTGGCCGCCGCTTCCCCGATCCTCGCGGATCTGAAGCTTCATCAGGAAGGGCTGCGCTGGAGTCACGCGCAACGGGTGCTGGCCCATCCCATGGCGGACGGCCGGTGCGCGGTCCTTGAGCGTCGATGCGCGGACACCGCGGTCGGGCTCGACGCGTTGGCCGCCGGTGACGGCAGGGCCTGGCTCGATCTGCATGACGTCTGGAAGCGCCTGGGCCCCGATATCGTCGGCGCGCTCTTCACCCCGTTCCCGCCGATCCGGTCAGCGGCCCGGCTCGCGGCGCGTCTGCGGGCGGCGGGGGGCCTGCGGTTGGCCAGGTCACTGGTTCTGCCGGTACGCCGCCTGGGGGATGAGGAATTCCGCGGTGAGGCCGGGAAGCTGCTCCTCGCCGGCAACGCGTTGCACGCCGATCTGGCGCCGGAGGCGGCGGGCAGCGGCGGCTTCGGCTGGCTGATGTCGATGCTGGGCCAGACCTACGGCTTCCCGGTGCCGGTCGGTGGCGCCGGGGCGCTCACGCGCGCCCTGGTCAGCCGATTGGAGCGGCTCGGCGGCGCGGTGCGATGCGGAGAGCGCGTGACGCGAGTGGTCGTGCGCGACGGCCGGGCCGTGGGAGTAAGGACCTCAGGAGGCGACGACGTGCCTGCGGCTCGGGCGGTGATCGCCGACGTGTCGGCTCCGGCTCTGTACGAAGAGCTGGTCGATCCCCTTCATCTCCCTGGCCGGCTGCTGGCCGACCTGCGGCGTTTTCAGTGGGACTTCGCCACCTTCAAGGTCGACTGGGCACTGGACGGGCCGGTGCCCTGGACCGCTCAGGAGGCCAGGGGGGCAGGCACCGTACATCTGGCCGACGGTGTCGACGGGCTCACCCGGTTCGCGGCACAGATCAGCATGGGCCGAGTGCCTGATCGCCCCTTTCTGCTGTTCGGGCAGATGACCACCGCTGACGCGACCCGGTCACCCGCGGGCACCGAGTCGGCCTGGGCCTACACGCACGTGCCGCACAGGGTCAAAGGCGATGCCGGGGAAGACGGGCTGACGGGACTGTGGGACCGGCGGGAGCAGGAAGTCATGGGCGACCGGATCGAATGCGAGGTGGAACGATGGGCGCCAGGATTCCGCTCCCTCATCAGGGCCCGTCGGCTCCTCGCACCTCCGACTCTTCAGGACCTCGACGCCAACCTGCGAGGAGGTGCGATCAACGCCGGTACGACCGCGATGCACCAGCAGCTGGTCTTCCGGCCCACCCCGGGCACCGGCAGACCTGAGACCCCGGTGAAAGGGCTCTACCTCGCCTCGGCCTCCGCGCATCCCGGCGGCGGGGTCCATGGAGCCCCGGGGGCGAACGCGGCCCGTGCCGCGCTGCGTGGCGGGATCGGGGCCGACCTGCTCAGTCGCGCCCAGCACGCCCTCGGTCGCAGGGACAGGAAAGGCGCTCGTGTGGAGGGCATCGACGGCTGAGCATGCGGATGCACCTTTCACCTCATATGCGCCAAGATGGGATGCGTCACAGATGCGGGTTCCCTGGTCCCCGTCGAGGAGGTCCATGTGTCCGGCTCAGCTCGTCCTCTGCACGGCCGTGTCGCCGTCGTGACCGGTGCGGCGAGAGGCGTCGGTGCGGCGACGGCGCGGGAACTGGCACGCCGTGGCGCCACGGTGGCCCTGCTCGGCCGGGAGGAGGCGACCCTGGCCCAGGTGAGGGACACGATCCCCGGTGCCCTGTGCTGGGAGGTCGATGTCACCGACGACGCCGGAATGAGAGGGGTGGCCGACGAGGTCCGGGACCGGATGGGGCCCGCATCCGTCGTGGTCGCGAACGCGGGACTGGCTGAGGGCGGCCCGTTCGCCGAGTCCGACCCGGTGACCTGGCGGCGCGTGATCGAGGTGAACCTGATCGGCAGCGCGATCAGCGCACGCACCTTCCTGCCCCACCTGCGGGCAACGGGTGGTTACTACTTGCAAATCGCCTCGCTGGCCTCCATCGGAGCGGCACCCATGATGAGTGCCTACTGCGCCTCCAAAGCCGGCGTCGAGTCGTTCGCTCATTCACTGCGTGCCGAGCTCGCCCATGAACACGTGGGGGTGGGCATCGCCTACCTGAACTGGACCGACACCGACATGATCCGTGACGCGGACGAGCACCCCGTTCTGCGGGAGCTGCGAGCTCACATGCCGAGACCCGCTCGGAAGGTCTACCCGGTGGAGACCGTGGCGGGACACCTGGTGCGCGCGGTCGAAAGGCGGAGTGCGGCCGTGTACGCGCCCGCGTGGCTCCGCCTCACGCAGGTGGTGCGAGCCGCGATGCCGCCGGTGGTCACCGCGTTCTCGAAGCGGGAAATCCCCAGGTTGCAGCGGGAGACCTCCTTCGAGGTGACCGGGCTCCTGGGAGCCGGCGGCCGGGCGGACCTGGACGGCCGAGGGCGCGCGGACGGGTGACGTGTGGCATCCCGGGCACCCGACGAGCTCGGACGGTCGCCGTCCGACGAATCCCTGACGGCGTACGCGGGTCCGCCATGCGGTCCCGGGCCGGTTTCCGCAGGGCTGGTCAAGTGGTGTCGGCCGCGGACGTGCGTGGCTTCATGAGTCGGGCGGGCAGATCAGTGGCGTAGACCGTCCCCCGTCGCAGGAGCATCATGTCGCCTCAGAGTTCCACCCCGCGCTACACCGTTCCCGGCCTGAGCACCAAGGAAGGCGGGCGGTTGATCGAATTGCTGAGCATGCGTCTGCACTCGCTCAACGACCTGGCGCTCACGCTGAAGCACATCCACTGGAATGTGACCGGCCCCCACTTCATCGCCGTCCACGAAATGCTCGACCCGCAGACACTGGCGGTCCGGGACATGGCAGACGCCGCGGCCGAGCGCATCTCGGCCCTGGGGGGCGTACCGCACGGAACCGCGGGCGTGCTGGTCACCGAGCGGACGTGGAGTGACTACAGCGTGGGGAGGGCCGATGCGATCGCCCACCTCGGCGCACTGGACCTCGTCTACACCGGCATCATCGAGGACCACCGGAAAGCCGCGGCGAAGGCGGCCTCCGTCGACCCGGTCACCGAGGACCTGCTCATCGAGCACCTCCGTTCCCTGGAGCAGTTCCAGTGGTTCGTCCGTGCCCACCTGGAGAACAGCGCCGGGGCTCTCGCCACCACGGATGCCCGCAGCGAAAAGCAGGCCGCCGCCGCGGCCGGGACGTCGCGCCCGATCCCGGCGAAGCAGACGGCCAGCCCCAAGCGCACGGCCAAGAAGCCCGCCACGACCAAACGCGCAAGGTGACTCCTGCGGGGTAGTTCACCCGGCCGGTGGCCGGCGCGCGCAGCCGACGGCGCACGACGCGGCTCAGTCCCGGTCCGCCCGGATCATGTCCGCGCACTTCTCGCCGATCATCATCGTGGTGATGCACGGATTGACGGCGGGCAGGAACGGCATCACGGACGCGTCGGCCACCCGCAGACCCCGCACCCCCTTCACGCGCAGCCGTGGATCGAGGACGGCCTCCGGGTCGTCGGTGGCGCCCATCCGCACCGTGCCCGCCGGATGGTAGACCGTGTTGTGGGTCTGCCGGATGTAGTCGAGAAGCTCCGCATCGGTCCCGGCCTCCTTCCCCGGCGCCAGCTCCCGCCCGGCCCAGGAAGCCATGGGCGCCCGGGAGGCGATGTCCCGCGCGAGCCGCAGCCCGTAGGTCATCACCCGTACGTCGTGCTCGTCGGTGAAGTAGCGCGGGTCGACCCGCGGCTTGTCACGGAAGTCACGGGTACGCAGCCGTACGGTGCCCATGGAACGGGCCCGGGTCACGTTGGGCGTGAGGCAGAAGGCGTTCTCGGAGGTCGGGTAGCCGCGCCGGTAGGTGTTCATGTCGAAGGGCACGGACCCGTAGTGGAACATCAGGTCCGGGCGGTCGAGGCCCGCTTCGGTGTCGGCGAAGATGCCGATCTCCCACCACTGGGTGGAGGTGGTGACCATGGGCTGCCTCGCCTCCCACATGATCACGCCTTCGGGGTGGTCCTGGAGGTGGGCGCCGACGGCCGGCGAGTCGACCCGGACCTCCACACCGGTCTCGCGCAGATGTTGCGCCGGGCCGATCCCTGAGAGCATCAGCAGCTTCGGCCCGTCGATCGCGCCGCAGGCCACCACGACTTCGCGGCGTGCGCCGACCGTACTCGAATGGATGAGGTCGGGCGTCAGGTACTCGACGCCGGTGCACCGCTGTTCGGCGTCGAGAACCAGTCGTTTGGCCTGCAGCCCCGTGCGTACTTCGAGGTTCGGACGCTTCCCGAGGATCGGGTGCAGGTAGGAGACGGAGGCGGACGAACGCGTCCCGTCGGCGCGGGCGTTGATCTGGAACCAGTGCGCCCCCCGGGTGACCGTCGTGCCGGTGTTGAACGGCGTGGTGGGGATCCCTGCGTCCGCGCAGGCTTCCAGCAGAGCCGCTCCGCAAGGGTCGTTCGGCGGGATCGTGCGGATGGTCACCGGTCCACTGCGGCCGTGGTGGTCGCCGGGCGCGTCGTTGGTCTCCAGCCGCTTGTACAGCGGGAAACAGTCCGCGGCGCTCCAGCCCTCGCACCCCAGGGCGCCCCATTCGTCGAGGTCCTCGGCCGGTGCCCAGAACGCGATGCAGGAGTTGTGCGACGAGCAGCCGCCGAGGACCTTGGCACGGGCGTGCCGCATGAAGCTGTTGCCGTTGTCCTGCGGCTCCACCGGGTAGTCCCAGTCGTAGCCGGATTCCAGGAGCCCCATCCACCGGTCGAGCCGGAGGATGTTCTCGTCGCCGACATCGGAGGGACCGGCCTCCAGTACGCAGACGGTGACGGACGGGTCCTCGGACAGCCGGGCGGCGACGACCGCGCCGGCCGTACCCCCGCCGACCACCACATAGTCGAATTCGTCCCTCGGCCGGCTCTCAGCGGACATCTGTGTCTCCAGGAATCAGGGGGTACGGGCCAGGGCTACGCGGACGGTGGGGCGGGCTCCGCCGGGTCCTTCACTTCGGTGCGGTGGCTCTCGAGAACGCCGGTCCTGTGCCGCTGCACGAACCAGTAGTAGGCGAAGCCGCCGAGCCCGACGATGCCGATGAAGACGAACGCGCCCCAGCGCAGGTACCAGTGCTGCGGCCCCGTCGCGTTGTAGACCTCGGCGCGCGGCCAGGCCAGGTTGAGCGCCATGCCCGCGCCCCACAACACGGCGAGGATGTTGATCGGGAGCCCGAATCTGCCCAGGGTGAAGCCGCCTTCCGCGCAGTGCCAGGCGCCCCGTAGCCGGCGGATCAGCATCGGGGCCGTGACCATCAGATAGGCCAGATAGATCATGATGACGGCGATGCTGGTGATCACCGAGAAGATCTGCGGCTGGTTGATGTTGATCACCAGGATGACGACGCCCACCACACCGATCACGACAGCGGGCACCACGGGGGTCTGGAAGCGGGGGCTGACCCGGGCCAGGACCGAGCCCGCGGGAAGGTTGTTGTCCCGTGCCATCGCGAACATCAGCCGGATCCCCGCGGCCTGGACTGCGAGCACGCATACCGTGATCGCGACGACCACACACCACAGGAAGATCTCGCCGATGGTCGAACCGAGCGTTTCCAGCACCACGTACTGCAGGCCACCCGTCGACAGCTCCTTCGCGGCCAGGTCCGGCACGGCCAGCAGCGCGAAGAGCAGGATCAGACCGCCGATGAGGAACGAGGCGATGAGGGCCCGCAGGATCGCGCGGGGTGCGTTGCGGCTCGGGTTGTGCGACTCCTCGCCGAGCGACGACGCCGTGTCGAAGCCGTACATCACGTAGGCGGACGCGAGCGAAGCGGTCAGGAACGCGCCGAAGTACCCGAGGGTCCGTCCCTCGCCCAGACCGTACGTGTCCGTCAGGACGCTGCTGGGCCCGCGGGTGATGTGTGCGGCCAGGAAGACGATCAGGGCGACGGCGGCGATCAGCTCGATGAACACACCCGCGCTGTTGATCCGGGCCATGAGCTGGACACCGAAGGCATTGATCAGGGTGGAGAAGAGGATCAGCACCGTGCCGAGGAGGACGGCGTTCTTCGCCGCGTCGTTCTTGCCGGTGCCGTCGCCGATGAACTGGAACCAGTCGTCGATCTGCGGCAGCGTGATCTGATAGGCGAGAGCCACGGCGGACAGCGAGACCATGGTGGCGGTCATCATCATCCAGCCGCCGAGCCAGCCGATGTGCGGGCCGCCCATGCTCTTGGCCCAGTTGTAGATCGAGCCGGCCACGGGGTAGCGGGCGGCGAGCTCGCAGAAGCACAGGGCGACCATCAGCTGGCCGACGAAGACCATGGGCCAGGACCACCAGTAGGCCGGGCCGCCGAAGCTCACGCCGAAGTAGAACAGCTGGAAGGTGCCGGTCAGGATCGAGATGTAGCTGATGCCCGCGGCGAACGTGTGGAAGTTGCCGAGGGTGCGCTTGAGTTCGGGCTTGTAGCCGAGCTCGGCGAGCGAATCGTCGTCGTGGCTGCCGTCGGCCCGGGTACCGGGAGGCGGCGTGCCCGCCGGGTCCGGGCTCGTCGGTTCGGAACGGCTCATTCGAACCACCTCTGCGGCCGTGCTGCGGTGTTGCGCCAGATGTGCTTGGCCTCCTGGTACTCCGCGAGACCGGCCGGGCCCAGCTCGCGGCCCACGCCGGACTGCTTCATCCCGCCCCACTCGGCCTGCGGCACGTACGGATGGAAGTCGTTGATCCACACGGTCCCGGCGCGCAGCCCCGCGGCCACCCGGTGGGCGCGCTCGCCGTCCTGGGTCCAGACGGCCCCGGCCAGCCCGTAGACGGTGTCGTTGGCCAGAGCGACGGCATCCGCCTCCTCCCGGAACCGCTCGACGGTCAGGACCGGGCCGAAGGACTCGTCCCGTACGACCGACATGTCCGGGGTGCACTCGTCGAGCACGGTCGGCAGGTAGTAGAAGCCCTTCCGCAGCGCCGGGTCGTCCGGCCGGGCGCCGCCGCAGCGCAGCACCGCACCCTCCGCGAGACCCGCGGCCACGTAGGCCTCCACCTTGTCGCGATGCGCGGCCGAGATCAGGGGCCCGCTGCGGGCCTGCTCGTCGAACGGACCGCCCAGCCGGATGTCCTGGGCGCGCCGTACGAGTTCGTCGACGAAGGCGTCGTGCAGCTCGTCCTGCACGAGCAGCCGGGCACCGGCCGAGCAGACCTGCCCTGCGTGCAGGAAGACCGCCATCAGCGCGTAGTCCACGGCGGTGTCGAACTCTGCGTCGGCGAATACGATGTTGGGGTTCTTGCCGCCCAGTTCCAGCGCGATCTTCTTCACCGTGGGTGCGGCCGCCGCCATGATGAGCCGCCCGGTGGCCAGGCCGCCTGTGAAGGAGACCATGTCGACGCGCGGGTCCGAGGTCAGGGGCGCGCCCGCGGTGGCTCCGGCCCCGAGCACGAGGTTCGCCACCCCCGACGGCAGACCGGCCTCGGTGAGCGCCTTCATCAGGAGGACCGCGGTGTGCGGTGTCAGCTCACTGGGCTTGAGGACGAAGGTGTTGCCCGCCCCGATCGCGGGGGCGACCTTCCAGGCCGTCTGCAGCAGCGGGTAGTTCCAGGGCGTGATCAGGGAGCAGACTCCGACCGGTTCGTGCACCACTCTGCTGTCGACCCCGCTGTCACCCGTGTCGACGACCCGGTCGGTGCCGCCGGATGCGACCAGGTTCCCGAAGTAGCGGAAACAGTTCGCGATGTCGTCCATGTCGTACTCGCTCTCCACGAGCCGCTTCCCCGTGTCCAGGGTTTCGGCTCGGGCGAACACGTCCTTGTCCCGTTCCAGCAGGTCGGCGACGCGCAGCAGCAGCCGGCCGCGCTCCGCGGCGGGCGTGCCCGGCCACGGCCCCCGGTCGAAGGCCTCGCGTGCCGCGGCCACCGCCCGGTCCGCGTCCTGCGGCCCCGCCTCGTCGACGACGGCCACCGGCTCGCCGTCCGCAGGGCAGCGGATCTCACGCGTTCCGCCCTCGACGGCGGCGCTCCACCGGCCACCGATGAACAGCTCAGGCATGGCGTCCCTCCGGGCTCGCACGAGGAAGGGGGAGGCGGTGAAGCCGACCGTGCCGAGCTCGCCACCCAAAGTAAGCGCCCGGCGGCACCCCCGCGCGGCGAGTGACCCGTAGGGCCCAGCTTTCACCCGCTCGCCCATCCGGGGCGGACCGAGCCCTGCGCACCGTCCGGCCCCGCTACCCGCACAGCCCGCGGAGCTGCCCGCGCCCTCGCCGCGGTGTGCACGGCGAGGGCGCAGGAGGACGGGGCTTCGACGGAGTGCCCGGCGGGTGGGTCAGCCCGTGTAGGGGGCGAAGACCCGGGTGAAGTCCCACGGTTGCTGGGAGACCCCCGAGCAGGTGTCGGCTCCTCCCCCGGTGCACGGCCGGTCCCGGTTGACCGACCAGAAGGTCAGCCGTGCGAGGTGGCGCTGCTGTGCGTAGGCGAGGATGGTGCGGAAGTCGGCCACGGTCACCGTCTCGCCGTTGTCGGTGATGCCGTTCATCGAGGAGATTCCGGTGTGCCGGTAGGCCTGGTCGTCCGAGTACCCGTAGGCGTTCTTGACCGCGGTCTTGAGACCCTCGGCGGCGCGGACGGTGAGCTGGCCCATGTTCTGGCCGGCGCCGCCGAAGTTGAACGGCATGATGGTCCAGCTGTCCACCGTGAGTCCGGAGGCCGCGGCCTTGCTGATCAGGCTGCTGTCGGGGCCGTTCTGGCCGGTACCGAAGGTGACGTACAGCTTGATGCCGGGGTTGTTGGCCCTGACGGTCTTCAGCGCGTCGACCGTGCGCTGCTGGACGGCCGGACTGTCGTAGGCCGCGGCCTCGATGTCGATGTCGATGGCCTTCAGCCCGTAGGCGTTGATGACCTTCTGGTACGCGGCGGCAAGCTCGCCCGCACTGGAGCAGGAGCTTTCCAGCTTGTTGCCGCTCCAGCCTCCGAAGGAGGGAATGACGTCACCGCCGGCCGCGCGCACCGTATTGACGGTCTGCTGGTCGACGCCGCCTGTCAGCGGCCGGCTGCCGTCCCACTGGGGGTTGCAGTAACCGTTGCTGAGGACGAAGGCGAGGGTGAACCATTTGACGCCGGTCGCGTTCATCACGGTGGTGGGGCTGGGCGGGCTGCCCCAGCCGTTGTAGAGGTACGGGGCCACGGCCATGGCTCCCGGTCCGGGGGTTCCTCCGCCGGCGCTCGGCGCGGTCCACTTCTGCTGGGCGGTTCCGGTGCAGGTCCAGATCTGCAACCGGGTGGCATTCGCGCTGTTCCCGCCACTCACGTCCAGGCACTTGTCGGCCTGCGGATTCACGATGTCCCGGGCAGCCGGCGTCGCCCACTCCTGAGCCGCCGAACCGTTGCAGTCCCACAACTGCACCGGAGTCCCGTCCGCCGTACCACCCGACGCCACGTCCAAGCACTTCCCCAACGCCCGGATCGTACCGTCAGCACCCACCGACCACTGCTGCGCCGCCGTACCGTTGCAGTCGTACAACTGCACCGCCGTACCGTTCGCCACCGCACCAGCCGCGACATCCACACACTTGCCCGCCAGACCGGTGATCTGGCCGGTGGCCGTCGCGGCGCCGCTCGCGGGGGTGGCGGCCAGGCCGGTGAGAAGGGCGGCGGTCACGGCCACCGTGCTCAGCAGGCCCCGGATCGCGGGTCTCACCATCGGCGTCGCGGTCACCGGGTCACCGTCCACTTCTGCTGGGCGGTTCCGGTGCAGGTCCAGATCTGCAACCGGGTGGCATTCGCGCTGTTCCCGCCACTCACGTCCAGGCACTTGTCGGCCTGCGGATTCACGATGTCCCGGGCAGCCGGCGTCGCCCACTCCTGAGCCGCCGAACCGTTGCAGTCCCACAACTGCACCGGAGTCCCGTCCGCCGTACCACCCGACGCCACGTCCAAGCACTTCCCCAACGCCCGGATCGTACCGTCAGCACCCACCGACCACTGCTGCGCCGCCGTACCGTTGCAGTCGTACAACTGCACCGCCGTACCGTTCGCCACCGCACCACCCGCGACATCCACACACTTGCCCGCCAGACCGGTGATGGGTCCGCCGCCACCCGGCTGGCCGCTGTCGGTACTGACGCGGACGTAGTCGACGAGGAGCTGCTGCGGAAGGACCGTGCTTCCGTCGGGGTCGCCGGGCCAGTAACCGCCGACCGCGAGGTTCAGGATGACGAAGAACGGCTTGTCGAAGACCCACTGCTTCCCGCCGAGGTCTGCGGGGGTGCGCCGCTGGTAGACGGTGCCGTCCACGGACCACGTGATGGCGTTCGGGCTCCAGTCGACGGCGAAGGTGTGGAACGCGTCGGCGAACGCCTGGCCGCCGGGCAGGCTGTAGCCGGCGCCTATGCCTCCGCTGCCGGAGTAGCCGGGCCCGTGCAGGGTGCCGTGGACGGTGCCCGGTTCGAAGCCGACGTTCTCCATGATGTCGATCTCACCGCTGTTGGGCCAGCCGACGCTGCCGATGTCGGCGCCCAGCATCCAGAACGCGGGCCATATGCCCTGACCGCGCGGGATCTTCATGCGCGACTCGACACGGCCGTACGTGGTGGTGAACTTGCCCGAGGTGTTCAGCCTGGCAGAGGTGTACTCGCACCGCCCGTACCAGCACTGGTAGTTGTCCGGGTTCTCCTTGCGTGCGGTGATGACCAGGTGGCCCTGGCCGTCGAGAGCGGCGTTGCGGTTGCCGGCTGTGTAGTACTGCCGCTCATGGTTGTTGACATTGTCGCCGGTCTCGATCTGCCACTTGCCGGCGTTGACGGCGGAGCCTGCTGCCCCGTCGAACTCGTCGGAGAACGTGACGGCGGCCGGTGCGGCTGCCGCAGTGGTCTGCGCGGCGGGCGAGGTCACCGGCGTGGGCGCGCTCTGCGCCAGTCCGGTGGACAGCGTGGCCAGGCCGAGCGCCATGACGAGGGACATGACCAGACGTCGAGGCGGACGTGGGGAACTCATGCCTTCTCCCTTCGGGGAGCGTGGGGGACTGACGTGCGCATGTCAGACTTGTACGCATGTCGGATCCGAGCGAGTCGGGCAGGCACCACATCGAGCACGCCCGTACACCCCGTGCCGGCAGGGCAGGGGGACGAAGGGGCGGAAGCACTTAGTTCACTACGTGATTTAAGGAATGAACGCCGAGCCTGTCAAGAGGTTGGTATAGACCGGAGCTGCGTACACCTCTTGACGCCCGAGCGGCGCAGGCGCCGACACGGAGCGATTCGGATCAGCCCTGGGTGCGACGATGGCCGGTCGAATCGTGGAGACTTGAGAAGCTGGGCGGCTGCCGCTGCCAGTGGAAGCGTCACAGCCGACGCACGGGAAGCGCGACAGAGGCGTCACGTCCTGCTGAAGCACCGGACCGAGGCCGACGAGGGGGACACGATCAACATCGCCGAAACGGGCCGGCACCCGCTGGACTCCACCAGTGTGATGAACGCGAAGGAGACCCTCCTCGAGCTCCTGGGCCGCGTAGGAGTGTTCCGGGGGGAAGCCGAGGAGCTGATCGCGCTCGTGGAGGCAGGCGCGGTCGCAGACGCGCACAGTGAGGTCGGGAAGGCGGAGGCCGGCCGTGCAGACGTCGGGGAACCGTACGGCATCGGCTGGCACGACGGCGCCCGAGCCGTGAGCGACGAACTCGCCCGCGTCGCCGAGCGAGCCCTCGAGCGCGCCATCGGCCCGGCGATGTCCGACTCTACGGGCGCCGCCGCACGGGGCCGTCACCCTGTCGGGAGGGTGGACGTGGAGCGTGCGAAGGTCGCCGTGATGCCGCTCTATCTCGCGTTCAGCGACACCTCGGACCTCGACCCCGAGGTGTCGGACGAGGTCCTCACCGCGGTACTCGGCACGATGAGCGTCGTCGGGCGGGTCGGATACGCCGGACAGCTGGCGCAGTTCACCGAGTCCCATCACGAGCGGCTGGACCAGCTGTACGCGCAGTACGGGCCACGCAGCCGCATCGCCGTCCACGGCCGCTACTCCCTACTGCACTCCCCCACGAGCATCGCCGTACTCGAACGCCTGACCGCCGCACCGTCGGCTCTCCAGGCGGAATGGGAGCACGCGGAACTGCCGCCCGCATGGCTCGAAGGACTCACGACCGCCTGGCGCGACGAGGGCTGATCCGGTATCGGCGCACGGCACGCCGAGGGTCCCCGAACGCCCGGACGATGCGCGGCACGACCGGTGCGACGGCGAACTCCATCACCGCGCCGACGACGAAGAGCACGATGCACAGGCTCGGTTGCCGCCTCGCGTCGCCGCCCAGTACCCCGCAGTCGACTGATCAGCGGCCTGAGCGCGGTCGGTCGGCGCGGGGCCGGAAGGCGCCCCGGAAACCGGCGGTCTCTCCTCTCGCCGCACGTACCGGGAATCAGATACGTGCGCCCCGGCCACTTCCCGCCCCGGCACGGGTGTGCCACAGTCGGGATCCGCACCAATTTACATCGATGTACATGTCAGGGGCATGACTACCTGCCCGACGTTGCCCGATGTCGCCCGAACCGCCGCGGGGGCCGCCTCCCCAGGCCACCGCTTTCCGTCACCCGAGGAGAGGAACCCGCTGATGCGCATGCGCCGACCACGACCTCATCCCCACACCTCACCAGGGAACGACCGGCCCTCCGGCGCTGCGGCGTCCCGCGCCCGGACCCCTGTGCGCCGGCTCCTGCTCTGCGTCGCAGGGGCGTTGAGCCTCCTGCTGGCCCTTGCTGCGCCTGCCGCAGCCGATGCTTCCCCAGGCGCCACCCCGAAGGCCACCACCTCCCCGGCCGCCGCGGCCGCCACGGGCACACCCCTGCGCGACGGGACCGGTCTGTATCCGCGCGCCCTCCGCCTCGCCCACAACGGCGCGGCAAACGGACGCGTGCTCGCGAGCGTCGTCACCTTCGACGGCAACAACGGCATCGGCGCGATCCACGAGAGCACCGACGGGGGCACGAGCTTCCGCGAGGTCGGCCGGGTCGCCGACCCCGAGTCCGCGGCGGGCCAAGGGCTCTGCTGCGCGACCCTGTTCGAGCTCCCGCGCCAGGTGGGCTCCCTGGCGCCGGGCACGTTGCTGTGGGCCTCGTCCGCGGGCCAGGACGAGCAGAACCGGCGTATGGCGCTGCGCATCTGGCGCAGCAACGATGTGGGCCGGACCTGGTCCTACCTCTCCGCCTGTGCCACCGCGAGCGGCACCGGTGGCCTGTGGGAACCGGAGTTCTCCGTGGCCGCCGACGGGGCGCTCGTCTGCCATTACGCCGACGAGACGGACCCCGCCCACAGTCAGAAGCTGGTGGCGTCACGCAGTTACGACGGCGTCACCTGGCAGGGGCACCACGACACCGTGGCCAGCAGCTGGGCCCCGGACAGACCGGGCATGCCCGTGGTGCGCAAGCTGCCGGACGGCACGTACTTCATGAGCTTCGAGATCTGCAACCCCGGCGGCCAGTACCAGTGCGTGGTGCACTTCCGGACTTCGGCGGACGGGTGGGACTGGGGTGCCCCGACGGCCCTGGGCACCCGCCCGGAGACGGTCGACGGCAAGTACTTCCGGGCCGCTCCGACCATCGCGTGGGCTCCGTCCCCCGGCGGCGGGCCGAACGGCCGGATCCTGCTGGTGGGCCAGCGGCTGCTCAACCGGGACGGCACCCCCGCGGCGGACAGCGGCCGTACGGTTCTCGTCAACACGGAGAACGGCAGCGGCCCCTGGTACGAGATCGAGTCACCCGTGCGGGTGACCGATCCCGCGGTGAACTACTGCCAGAACTACAGTTCCCCGCTGCTTCCGTCGGCCGACGGAACTCGGCTGCTGCAGATCGCGACCGACTGGGACGGCTCGGTGTGCCGCCCGTACTTCGCGACCGGCTCCGCCACCGGAAGCGGTGACGCGGCCGGAGTGGTGGACGGTGCGCTCTACCGGCTGCGTAACGCCGGCAGCGGGCACTGCCTCGACGTGGCGGCGGACTCCCGTGCGCCGGGCGGCAACGTCCAGCAGTGGACCTGCAACGGCCTGGGGCCACAGGACTGGACGCTACGCGCTCGCGGGGACGGCCACTTCACCCTCACCGGCCGCAACAGCGGGTACTGCCTCGATGTGGAGAACGGTTCCACCACGCCCGGTGCGAACGTCCGGCAGTGGTACTGCAACGCCCGGCCGGCCCAGGACTGGCGTCCGGAAAACGTCGGCCGCGGCTACTTCCGGCTCGTTTCCCGGTCCAGCGGTCAGTGCCTCGACGTGGCCGGGGGCTCCCGTACGCCGGGCGCCAACGTCCAGCAGTGGACCTGCAACGGTCTCCAGCCGCAGATCTGGCAGCTGGAGCGGGTCTGACGGCACATCGGAGCCGGTGG